>NZ_JAPWDU010000004.1:300000-586219 GCF_027257155.1 Cerasicoccus sp. TK19100 | reverse complement strand
CCAGGATGCATTGACAGTTTCGCCACGGGAAGTGGTGCGTTTTTTTTGAGTTACTTGGCGGAAGAGCGCGAACTGGCACCCAGTGCGCAGGATCAGGCATTCAATGCGTTGTTGTTCTTTTTCCGTCACGTGCGGGGTGAGGAATCGGTGGACTTCAGCGGGGCGGTGCGTTCGCGCAAGCGCCAGCGGACGCCCACGGTTTTGTCGGTTCAGGAAACGGAGCGCCTGCTGTCTGCGCTTTCGGGGGTATTCGGGCTGATGGCCGCCTGCAGTATGGGGCCGGTCTGCGGTCGACAGAGTTGATCCGGCTGCGGGTGAAGGATCTGGATTTTGATCGCGGGCAGGTAACGGTTCGCGGGGGCAAAGGGGATGAAGACCGCGTCAGCGTCCTGCCTCAATTTTGGGCAATGCCTTGCAAGACCAGGTTGAGCGGGTGCGCGCCCTGCATGTGCAGGACGTGGCGGCGGGGTTCGCCGGGGCCAGCATGCCGACGGCTTTGGCGCGGAAGTATAGCGAGGCTCGGGCGCAGCTGAGCTGGCAGTATGTTTTCCCCGCGAAAGAGCTGGGCACGGATCCCCGCAGTGGTGAGCGGCTGCGTCATCATGTGTTAGCCAACTCGTATCGCACGGCCTTTCGTCGGGCGGTGGGCAAAGCCGGAATCGAGAAAGCAGTCTCGCCGCACGTGCTGCGGCACAGCTTTGCCACGCACATGCTCGAAAACGGCGCTGACATCCGAACGGTGCAGGAGCTGCTGGGCCATGAGAATATTGAAACCACGCAGATCTATACCCACGTGATGAAAAAGCCGTTTGGCGTCATCAGCCCCATGGATCGCTTGGCCGAGTAAGCGAACGCGCGGGACGCGGTTTGGAGAAAGATCGGGCGACTTTCAGAAAAAGGTCGGGCGTAATGCAGGCAATTGTCGCCCTTGTTTCAAGTCAACATACGCCCGTATGTCAGACCAACATACGCCCTTAAGTGTGAGGAAGCGTCGCCGACGCTCCGTAGAAGTGTCGCCGACACTTCGAGCTACAGTCGGCGACGCTTGGTCGCGCAGTCGGCGATACTTAGCCAGCTTTGGGGGCTTCTGGCGGGCCGATTTTTCATGCTGAAAGTATGCCTTTTGGGTTTGCCAAAGGCGAACCAAAAAGGCGGAGGAAAAAGGAAAAAGATTAAAGGAAAAAGGGCCAGCAGGATGGTGGATCGACGGCGTGTTTAAGACATCGGTAACGCTATGGTCTCAGGACATGGGGGCTTCGATGTTCCGGTCGTTGACTTCGGAGCTACATCCTTGGTTAACCGATTTCCGGTTTCCAATTACTGTCCTTCGTCTGCCGTTCTTCAGTCTCTCCAAATGGCGCCCACAAAAAAAGTCCCGGCCGTGATTGGCCGGGACTTTGGAAAGGTTGCTTGGAGCGGCTTTACTTCTTTTCCGCAAGCGCAGCCTGGGCGGCGGCGAGGCGGGCAACCGGCACGCGGGGAGGCGAGCAGGATACGTAGTTGAGGCCGATCTGGTGGCAGAACTTCACGGAGTTCGGTTCGCCGCCGTGCTCACCGCAGATGCCGAGCTTGATCTCGGGGCGGGTAGCCTTGCCCTTTTCGACACCCATTTTTACGAGCTGGCCAACGCCAGTCTGGTCGATCGAGTCGAATGGGTTTTGCGGCAGGATGTCGAGCTCCTTGTAGTCCGGGAGGAACGTGCCGACGTCGTCACGGCTCATACCGAGCGTGGTCTGGGTCAGGTCGTTCGTGCCGAAGCTGAAGAACTCAGCGGTCTCTGCGATCTGGTCTGCGGTCAGTGCAGCGCGCGGTATTTCGATCATGGTGCCGACCATGTAAGGAATCTTCACCTTCTTGGCTTCCATGACTTCAGCGGCGACGCGGTGGACGACTTCAACCTGCAGGTCGAGCTCCTTCTTGAAGCCTACGAGCGGGATCATGATTTCCGGGGAAACCTTGATCTTCTTCTTGGCGGTCAAGCAAGCTGCGGCTGCTTCGAAGATCGCGCGGGCCTGCATCTCGGTGATTTCCGGATAGGTGATACCGAGGCGGCAGCCACGGTGACCCAGCATCGGGTTCTGCTCATGCAGGGCCTTGACGCGGTCGCTGATGAATTCCGGCGAGACGTTGAGCGCTTCCGCGATGGCGCGGCGGCTGGAGTCGTCGTGCGGGAGGAACTCATGCAAGGGCGGGTCGAGGAGGCGCACGGTAACCGGGCGGCCTTCCATGGCCTTGAAGAGACCCTTGAAGTCGTTGCGCTGGAACTTAAGAAGCTTCTTAAGCGCCTTGCGACGGCCTTCTTCGTCGGTGGCGAGGATCATCTCACGCATGAACGTGATGCGGTCGCCTTCGAAGAACATGTGCTCGGTGCGGCAAAGGCCGATGCCTTCAGCGCCCAGGGCAACAGCCTGCTTGGACTGGGCCGGGGTGTCTGCATTGGTGCGGACGCCCATGGTGCGGTACTTGTCCGCCCACTTCATGACCTGGTCGAACATCTGGTAGGTGTAGCTCTTGGCGGGCTTCAGCTTGCCATTGAACACCTGGGAGACTTCGGACGGAGCGGTCGCCATGGCACCGGCGTAGATTTCACCAGTGGTGCCGTCGATGGAGATGAAGTCGCCTTCACGCAGGACGGTCTTGCCGACGGTGAGGGTCTTCTTGCCGTAGTCGATCACGACTTCGTTGGCACCGCAGACGCAAACCTTACCCATTTGGCGGGCAACGAGAGCGGCGTGCGAGGAAACACCACCACGGCTGGTCAGGATGCCTTCGGAGGCGATCATACCGCGAAGGTCTTCCGGAGAAGTTTCGACACGGCAGAGGACGACCTTGTTACCCTTGGCAACCTGGGCTTCCGCAGCAGCGGCCGAGAACACGATGTGGCCAGCGGCGGCACCGGGGCCAGCGGGCAGACCCGTGGTCAGTGGCTTGGCCTTCTTCAGTTCCTTCTCGTCGAAGATCGGCACGAGGAGGCTGGAGATCGAGTCAGCCGGGATGCGCTTTACAGCGGTGGCGTCGTCGATGAGCTTTTCCTTCACCATTTCGTAAGCGATGCGAACAGCGGCGAGGCCGGTGCGCTTACCGTTACGGGTTTGGAGCATGTAAAGCTTGTTGTCTTCAACGGTGAACTCGAAGTCCTGCATGTCGGTGAAGTGCTGCTCGAGCTTGGCGCGAACTTCTTCGAGTTCGGCGTGGGCGGCGGGCATCTCTTCAGCGAGCTTGGAGATTTCCTTCGGGGTGCGAACACCGGCAACGACGTCTTCGCCCTGGGCGTTGATGAGGTACTCGCCGTAGAAGACGTTCTCACCATTGGCCGGGTCACGGGTGAAGGCCACACCGGTAGCGGAGGTTTCACCCATGTTGCCGAAGACCATGGTCTGGACGTTAACGGCGGTGCCCCACTCGGCCGGAATGTTGTACTTCTGGCGGTAGAGGATCGCGCGCTCGTTCTGCCAAGATGAGAACACGGCACCGACTGCGCCCCACAGCTGTTCGTAAACGTCTTGCGGGAAGGTGGAGTTGGTGAACTTCTTGATCAGCGCCTTGTAGCGCTTGATGAGCTCCTTGAGGTTGTCGGCGGTGAGGTCGGTGTCGTTCTCGACCTTCAGTTCCTTCTTGAGGCCGTCGAGGACTTCTTCGAAAGGCTCGTGTGCGTCTTCGTCTTCGACCTGCACGCCCATGACCACGTCACCATACATTTGGATGAAGCGGCGGTAGCAGTCGTAAGCAAAGCGTTCGTTGCCGGACTTCTCGGCGAGGGCAACGACGGTCTTGTCGTTGAGGCCGAGGTTGAGGATGGTGTCCATCATGCCGGGCATGGACTCACGGGCACCGGAGCGCACGCCGAAGAGCAGCGGGTTTTCTTCGTCGCCGAAGACCTTCTTGGTCTGCTTTTCGATATTGGCAACAGCTTGCTTAACTTCGGCCTCAAGGGTCTTGGGGTAGCTGAGCTTGTTGTCGTAGAAGTATGTGCAAACTTCCGTGGTGATGGTGAAGCCCGGGGGAACGGGCAGCTTGATGCGCGCCATCTCTGCGAGATTCGCTCCCTTGCCGCCGAGCAGTTCCTTCATCTTGGAATTACCCTGGGTCTTGCGTCCGAACTCGTAGACGTATTGAACCGCCTTTTTCGCGACTTTCTTTTTCGCGGCTTTCTTCGCCTTCTTCGTTTTTGTTGCCATCCTGTGTGATGATATATGGGTTTACTTTTATGCGAATTTTCGTCCGCTCGTTCGCTTGTCGCGAGGCGGAAAAGACGTGACACAAAAGCGGTTTTACAAACCCTGTCAACGATTTGCCGCTTAAGCGGGCACTAAACATTGATTCTGTAACGCTGGACAACAAACGCTTCGAAGCCTTATTAGCACTTTTGCACTATCATGAAGATCACGCTCCGTCAGGCAAAGCCGAGTGACGCAGACTGGCTTGAGCCGTTCTACGAATCGCTCATGCGTCCCTATGTAGAACTTACTCACGCGTGGGATAAGTCTGTTTTCCGCGCTAAGTTTCAGCCAGAATTCACATCCATTATCCAACTGCGTGGCAAGGACATCGGTATGTTCAAAGTCGAGCCGCAAGAAGAGTGTCTGTTCTTGGGCGACATTCAGGTGAGCCCAGAATACCAGGAGCAGGGCATCGGTTCCGCGCTGGTGGAAGACTTATGCAACGCCGCCCGGCAAGCCAACCTTCCGGTTCGCTTGAGGGTTTTGAATGGCAATCCCGCGCGTCAGTTTTATGAGCGCCGCGGCTTTCGCAAAATATCTGATCTGGATAATTGCGTGGAAATGGAGTGGCGTTCGCCCAGCCGTTCGCGCAAAAAGTAACTGTCATGAATAACGATCCCACGCCGTTAGAACCGGATCCCAATGCGCCCGAAAGCCCGGGCGGCGTGATGGGATTTTGGGATCATGTGGAGGAGTTGCGCTGGGTGCTGATCAAAAGCATGGGCGCGATGATGCTGGGCTGTGTGCTGGTGTTGGGTTTTGGTGTATGGTTTGCCGATGCCCTGCAATGGCCGCTGCATCAGGCCTACAGCTTGATCGGGGACCCCGACCGCGAAATCCTGCTGCGCACGGACGGGCCGATGAATGTTTTTACCTTCATCCTGCAATTGTCGTTTTTTGGTGGCATCGCGCTGTCGCTGCCGTTCATCGTTTACTTCACCGTGGGCTTCGTGGCACCGGGTTTGACCGATGATGAAAAGAACGTTTTGCGCCCGGTATGCCTTTCGATTCTGTTGCTGTTTTTTCTCGGCTCGGCGCTCGGTTTTTTCCTGCTCCTGCCGTTCTATCTGTATGTGTCATTGAGTTTTGAGGAGGCCTTCGGTTTTGCCTCGTTGTGGACGCCGGTGAAATATTATGGGCTGGTTGTGTGGACGACGCTCGGGCTCGGGCTACTCTTTCAATCGCCGCTAGTCATTATTCTGCTGATCTATCTGGATATTGTCACCGTGGAACGGCTCAAGGCCGGGCGCCGCTACGCGATATTTATCATCATGGTAATTGCGGCTTTGGTGACGCCCGGTGGCGATCCGCTGACGCTTTGCGTGACGGCGCTGCCGCTGTGGGCGCTATACGAAGGCTCGCTGATTATCGGTGGGCGCTTGCGCTCGCGCAAACCCGAGCCAGACGAAGCCAACGAGGAGTGGCAGTAGCCGATGGCTCAGCCAGCCAGGAAAATGCCCATTGGCGCGTCGATGCGGGATTGGGCAAAACTCCGCACCGAGCTAATGTGGGCTTACGAAGGTGTGATCCATCCGAGGTATCTTTCGCTGCCTCGCGATATCGAGCCCGGCATTCCGATTTATTATTTGAAGCGCGGCCAGCTGACCATCGCCTCCGAGAGTGAGGAGCGGGTCGCCACCGAGGGGCAGTGGGCATTTATCACCAAGAAATTGCAACGCCGGGATTTTAGCCCGGATGCGGAAATAATTTCGGTGCGCTTCATTCTGTCGCGTCCGGATGGGCGGTCGTTTTTTGATCACAACGAAATGATGATCTTTGCGCACGAGGATTTTCCCGAACTGCTTGAACGCAGCCGTAAGCTGCTGGGGTGCATTCGCGAGGGGGCTCCCGAAACGGTGCGTACGAATCTGTGGCACCAATCGAGCGACATCGACGGCTACCTGTTAATTCGCGAAACGTTTTTTGGCTGGCTCCGCTGTCTGATCGAAACCTTTCGTAAGCAAGATAATGCCATTAACCCATTCGATGGGCTGGATGAACGCATCCGCTCGGCGATACAATTTCTGGATCTGTTGCCAATCGACCGGGAGCTGCGCGAGGCGGACCTTGCGCAACGCATTGGTCTGAGCGTAAGCCAGATTAACCGACTCTTTGTGCGTGAGCTTGGCCAAACGCCGAAGCAGTATTGGGACAACCGCCGACTCGATGCCGCCATCGTCCAGCTGTCCAGTTCCATGACGCCGATCAAGCAAATCGCAGTCGAGCTGGGCTTCGGGTCGCAAAATTATTTTGCCCGTTGGTTTCGCGCGCGCTCCCAGATGTCGCCCAGTGATTATCGGGAGAAATATGCGCAGAGCTGGTAGCTGCAGGCATGGGAATTAAACAGGAAGATCGGGAAGCTTCGAAACTGAATTTGTGAACAAACGCAGCTAAGATTACAACGCTTGGCGGTTAGGTGGCTTACGAATCGGTGCTGCCCACTCTTTTTTAAAATGATGAGCTTCCCGTTCTTCCTGTTTAGAATTCTCTGTTTATTCAGCACAAAAAAAGCGGGAAGCATTGCTGCTTCCCGCTCAAAAAGTTATCGCGGTGAGTGTTCGTCGTATGCCGGAGACGAATGCTTAGGCGATGGCGGCTTCGGCTTCTTCCACCGTCGCACCGGAATTGATCTTCTGGAAGCTGCGGCGCAGCTTGGCGACGGCCTGACTGTGGATTTGGCAGATGCGGGCCTCGGTGACGCCGAATACTTCAGCGATGTCGGAGAGGCGCTTGCCTTCGTAATAATACTGGAAAATGATGGAGCGTTGGCGCTCGGGCAAAGATTCGATTAACTGTGAAACTTCAGAGATCATTTCCGTGCGTTCGAGGCGCTGTAGAACGGGCACGTCCCGGTCGTCGGCAATGGTCTCGTGCAGGTTTGGCTCTTCGTCGCTCGAAGTGGCGGAGTTGCCCTGGTCGAGGGAGACGAACATGACCGGCTCGGCACTGGCACGGAACTTCTCATACTGCTTGCCGGAGAGTTTCAGCTCCTTGGCGAGCTCAGCGTCGTTCGGGGTGCGGCCCAGCTTTTGCTCGAGCTTTTCGACGGTGGCGCGCATCTTGCGGACCTTGGCCCGGCGGGTGCGGGGCAGGGCGTCCATGCGGCGGAGTTCGTCAAGAATTGCACCGCGGATGCGGGTGCCCGCATAAGAACGGAAGGTTTTGGCGTGGCGTGGCTCGTAGCGGTCGATCGCTGCGATCAGGCCGGTGACGCCTACGCTGTGCAACTCATCAGCGTCTGCACAAGTCGGCAGGTGCGAGAGCATGCTGTTAACGATTGTCCGCACGAGCGGGTAGAATTCTTCAATCAGTTCGTTGCGAGTTTTGGCGACTGAATGTTCTTCTTTGATTTCGGCGTGTGAGTGTTCGGCATACATGATAACTAGTTGGTTGATGCCAATATCATAGCACTGCACATGCCACTATTTGAAGTGCTTCTTTAAGCTGTTGTTATTCAATATTATAAAAATTTACCAAATTTTAGCCCCCTCAAAAATGCGGGTTCGGGTGATTGCGATGTGTATGCAAAAACATTGCAATCGCAATGCTTTTGAGTAGCTGAAAAGCTGGTAGGGTCTTATGGTCGTCAATTGGCCCTTTTTCTTAATAGGTAATATGGCCTATTTTTGCGGGCTGAACTTAAATCCGTTGGCGGACCGCCTCAAAAAGACAAACGCCGGTTGCCACGGACACATTTAAGCAGTCCACCGTGCCCAGCATGGGGATTTTTACGAGGTGATCGCAAAGTCGAGCGGTTTTGCTGCGGATTCCGGCTCCCTCGGAGCCCATCACCATGCATAGTGGGCCGCTGAGGTTGACGTCGTAGATCAGCTGGCTCTCTTCGTCGCCCGTGCCGACGATCCAGATGCCCATCTCCTTAAAGCGTTCCAGCGTCCGGCCAAGATTGACAACCTGCACGTAAGGAATCTCGTCCGCGGCACCCACCGAAACGCGGCGGACGGTGTCGGTCAAGCCGACAGTGCGATGCTGCGGGGCGATGACGGCGTGTGCGCCGGCGGCCTCGGCTGAGCGCAGGCAGGCTCCGAGGTTGTGCGGGTCCTGCACTTGGTCGAGGGCGAGGATAAAGGGATCTTCGTCGAGGGCCTCCAGGCGCTCAATGAGCTCGTCTTCGTCGATGCGCTCGAGTATCTGGCGCTCGGAGACGTGGGCGTTGGCGCGGGCTTGGACGTTTTTGGCGCGGCGTCTTGGCATGGTGCTTAAATTACGTTCGCTTCGCCCCCATGCAAGCGCATTGGCGTAGTAAGTTTGCGGGAAATAGCAGCGCTATTTGCATAGAGCCACAAATGCGGCTGGTGGCCCGTGCAGGTAATTCCGTGAGCGGACTTAGCGCTCCCCGAGTGATTTGGTGGAGCACACGCGCGCCTTAATCGAGTCCTTCAGCCGAGTAGCCAGGGAGGCGGCGTTGACCTGATTGTCGTAGTTTTCCAGCACCCAGGTGCGTGCGGCACCGCGAATACGATGGAAGGTCTCGTCGTCGCTTTGCAGCGTGGTCAAGGCCCGCTTCCAGGCCTCGTAATCATCGTTTCGGGCGATAAAGCCGGTCTCCTCATGGTGGATGGCTTCGATGGTGCCTGACACGGGCGAGGTAACCACCGGCAGCCCCATGGCCATGGCTTCGGGGATGACGTTGGGCAGACCATCGCGGTCGCCATCGGGGGCGACGATGCCGGTAAAAATCAACACGTCGGCCCAGTCGTAGTGCTTCTTGACCTCGTTGAATGGGCGGCGTCCGACCAAGTCCACGTGGTTTTGCAGATTCAGCTCGGCATGTCTTTGGCGCAGGCTGTCTTCCAAGCGGCCGCCACCCACGATGCGGGCCTCGAACGCGAAGCCGTCGTTGGCGAGCTGGCGGAAGATTTCCAATTGGCGGTGGTAGCCTTTTTTGGGCACCAGTCGGCCCACGCTCAAAATGCGCAGCGGGCGGCGATTGGTGCGTGGGACTTTGCACGGGGGAAATTGATCCAAACCGCGGCGGATGAGGAGCACCTTGTCCTTGCTGGCCCCCTTGGCGATCAGATGGCGTCGGGCGGAATCCGTGGTGGTGTGGACAATGAGCGCCTCCTTCAGTTTGGGCGTCAGCAGCCAGTCACCTTCTTTCTTGAAGACGTCGTAGGCGTGAGCACCCATGGTGTAGGGGACACCGGTCAGCCGGCTGAGGACCCAGCCCGTGGTCGCGGGCATGGTCGCCCAAACGCAGTGAAAGACGTCCGGCTTTTTCCGCTTGAACTCGTCGGCCAGCACGATGGCACAGCCGATCCCGCGCATGGTTTCGCCCAAATTGAGCAGGGAGGGCATGTCGAACTTGAGCAGATTCTCGCCCAACTCACGGAAGACGCCCGGGCTGCGGAAGATATGCTTGGGCAGCAGGTAAAGCAGCTTGAGCAGCCAGCGGTGGCGGAAATATTTGATCGGAATGCCTTCCCATTCCTTCTCGCCGAGCCAGAGGGAATGGATTTCCACCTCGACGCCCTGAGAGGCCATCACGCGGACCTCGCGCTGGAGAAAGGTCTCGGAGGTTACGGGAAACGTCGTGAACAGATACGCGATCTTGAGCTGCGCCGAATGATTCTCCCCAGTCGTTGCCGCTTGAATGACCGGAGCATCGACTTGCGGTTTGGTTGCTTCGGTCGATTGATCAACGACCGGCTGGGAGATTGGCTCTAAAGCGGTTCCGCTCACTATGGTTATGTCCGACGGTGTAGTTTGGCAGATTCGGTATTAATCTGTATACCAACATTTGCAGGCCTTGGCGGCAAGCCGGAAACACAAAGATTTCTAAGGGGATTTATTTAGGGCGGCGGCGAAACCACGGCTTACTTTAACCGTTTTTTGACCACACTTCTTCGTTGGCATTTGGAGTAAGTGTCTCATAATGCGTGGTTAATTGTCCTCTGGCGTCATCTCGCCACCCCTTTGACGATTCTTAGCCATGGCCAAAATAAAAAAGAAGCAAGCAAGTGAGGGTAACTTTTACTCATCCCTCGGGCTTGGGGTGATCACTGCGCTCATCGGCATGTTGCTTGGGCTGCTCTCGCTGTCGGTTCAAGAGGCGACCGAGGTCCGCCAAATGCCCGACGAGGAGAAAATCGAGCCAAAGACTGTTTATTACATCATTGGTCAGGATCGGGGCGGCAATTACAAGGGCATGCTGCGCGCTTTCATCGAGCAGCAAAAGGGCACCATCCGGCTGCAGGAGCAGGACCTCAACCGCTGGGCTTCGGACAATTTCAAATTCGGCGGCCCCAAGGGCGCGGAGGAAGAGGCTGGCCTTATCACGCTCAAGCCCACGGCACCGAATTTCCGCATCGCCAACGGTATCATGACCATCGGCATGACGGTGGAGGTCGGCATGTTTGGCAGTTCGCACAAGATGCGCTACCAGACGACCGGTGTTTTCGAGCCATCGGGCAGCGGTTATGCCTTTAAGCCTTTCGACAGCTACCTGGGCTCGGCCCACTTGCCTCCCGTCGTGGTGGGCCCCACGGTATCCGGTGCGCTGTACGGCGTCTTCACCAATACCGAGCAATTTCCGGCGCTGCATAATTCCTGGCTCGGCTTGAGTAACGTCTCGCTGGACGGGGATTCGTTGTTGCTCACTCGCCAGTAGTTTCCTTGCGTCCATGGGCATCCTTCATCGCGCGCTGTTTTTTGGTCTTTGCCTGTTGGCGCTATGTGCCCGCCCGGCACAGGCGCAAGACATCCTGGAGCGGACTAGCCGTGATGGCATTTTTCAGATCATCGGGCTGAGCTTTGACGGCACGCAAACCGTCGGCTCGATGGCGGACCAAATGGAACGCCTCGGCCTGCGTTATTTCCCGGAAATCCGGAATATGTCCCTGCCGATTCGCGTGACGCTGCTCTCCGATTCCCAAATCGACGCGCCTTACACGATCACTTTCCAGCCCAACGGGAATTACTACGTTTACATTGCCTGGAATGAGGACACCCGCTTTGGCGATGTCTGCCAGGCCCTGGCCAGTGCGCTGGTGCGCCGCGCGGCTGTCTGGCGCTTCGGCCAAGCAGCGGGAAACAACGCCCCGCATTGGCTGGAGCTCGCCATGGGGCAATTGCTCGAAGCGAGCATCCGCCCGGGCTACGCCGATGTGCAGCGCGAAAAAGCCCTCAAGCGCCCGCCGCTGGGCTTGGAAGAGCTACTCACCGCGCGCGGTCCGTTTGGGATTCAACAGGAGCAGTTTGCGCTAAACTCCGTGTGGTTTTTCCGCCTCCTGGAGAACCGCATTCCTGACCGCACGTTTTTCCGTCGCGTGCTGGCAGCCTTCCTCAACGATCTCAACCCGAACTATGTGCTGGTGAAGGCCTTTCCCGATAAATTCGACAACAAGCAGGACCTCGAGATGTGGTGGGCTGTCGGTTTTCAGGCCATGGCGCGTAGCCGGGAGACACCTTTTTTCACCATGCCGCAATCGCGTGACCTTGTTCGCGAGCTGGCAATCGTCACCGTAAACGTCAAGGGGCAGGACCAGCGGATGGCCGGTGCAGCTCTGTGGGAACAGCGGGCGCTGCCGGAGGTGCAGGCCGCGATGGAGCTGCGCCACCGCGAGATCAAGCTGGAACTGCAGCGCATCAATCCCGTTTACTACAATTCGATGCTGTCACTCGGGCTGTTTTTTGAGGTCGCGATGAGTGCCGAAAACCCCGAGCCGGTGCAAGTCGCCAACTCCCGCTTCCTCACCGACTACCGCAGTGCGCAGGAGCTGGAGCTGGAGATTAAACGCCTGCTGCACTGGTAATCTTGTCAGGATACGCTATCGTATCCGACAGATCCCCTATGACGTTTAAAAACTTTTTTGCCCGCAAGCCCTTGGCGGTCGTTGTAATGGCAGCCGTGTTTACCGTTCTAGCCGGCTGTTCCAAGGGAACCGCAGAACTTGAAATTGAAAAAAACATGAGTGAGCCCAACCCCGAAAATTTGGAAGTCGCCACCTTTGGTGCCGGTTGTTTCTGGTGCACGGAAGCCGTGATGGAGCGCCTGCCGGGCGTGGCCAGCGTGGAGTCCGGCTACATGGGCGGCGAGGTGGAAAACCCGACCTATCAAGAGGTTTGCACCGGCACGACCGGTCACGCCGAAGTGATCCAGGTGAAGTTCGACCCGGACATCATTCGCTACGATCAACTGCTCGACGTATTCTGGCGCATGCACGACCCGACGCAGCTAAACCGGCAGGGGGCGGATGTCGGCACGCAATACCGTTCGGCCATCTATTTTCACAGCGACGAGCAGGAGCAGACCGCCAAAAAATCCCTGGCCGACGCGCAAACGAAGATCGACGGCCTGATCGTTACCGAGATCACCCCTGCCTCGAAGTTCTACGTCGCGGAGGGCTACCACCAGGATTATTACAATAACAACAAGAACGCCGGTTACTGCCGCTTCGTCATCCTGCCCAAGCTGGACAAACTTGGCTTGGAGGACTGATGTCCCGAAGCCGAGGGCCAGCGGATTTTCAACAGAGTCAATCGCGATCAAGTCGGATTGCCATAAGTCCTTGAAGATGAGCACCAAAGGTGCGAACTCATACTAACCTAGGGTCAGCGTGAGTCGCAGGGCGACTGGAGCGCAGCCCTAGGTGTTGTGAGCAAATCTGTCGCTAGAGCCCTGAAGGGGCGGCTGCAAGAGGCATGATGAAGACGTGCTTTCAGCACTCCAATTATGTGTGGATCATTAGTCCTAGGGCTGCGCTTCGTCGCTACGCTCCTTGCTGACCCTAGGCTAATATGAGCCCGCGCCCTTGGCGCTCAGAATGATTGTTCGTTGGCCCGAGGTCGATCGGGCGAGCTCGCTAATCATTGCCCTTTAGCTCGTTGAGCTTGGGCACGCCGAGCGTTTCGGCGATTTTATCACGAATGAAGTTGGCCTGTTCGCGCGCCTTCATGCCGCTAACGAGTTTCTTTTCGCGGCCTTGCGAGTCGGCATACTTCACGTAGTAGGTGCTGTTCTTGTAAGAATCGGTTTCCTCGCGAACGAGCACGCCGGCGCACCCCGAAAGCGGTACGAATTGGTCGCCAAGCCATTTAATGGGATACGTGTGTACCTCCATGCCGTCGGCGGACAACGTCAGGTCGGTCTTGTTGACGTACATGGCGATGCAGTAATAGGTGAGCCCCACGCCGACGGCCACGTGGGCCACGGGAAAGACAATCATGATCCACTGCGTCTCTTCCATTCCGGCCGCTGCGGAATACCAAAAGATCAAAAATGCATCCCATGCGATGCAGAAAAATGTCAGCGGTATGACGGATAAGTTAAACCAACGTCGCCGGATCACCAGCCGCCCGCGATTATCAGAAGTGAGGTCTAATCCTTCCGGAATGAGTTCCATCTATGCGCGATTGAAATGGGTTCCGTGCTTGTTGGCGATGGTAATTCTATGGCAATTTGCGGCAATGGGCCACCGCCATGTTGCTGACGTTCCAACGGTGCTATAAAACTTATGCGCCGACTGATTCCTTAGCTGCCGCAACGAGCCAGTCCGCGCCGTTATCCTGAATCGATTGGAAACGCGCGGCAACGTAGCCATCTGGGCGGACGAGGACGGCACCGTCGGCTGCGATGCCATAGAGCTTGAGGAACTCCGGCTCCGTCAATGAATGCATGGTCGTTCCTAACACGCCTTTCAGCGGCCACTCGGCAGAGTCGAGCGCGGCTTGCCAACCGGCACCATCGGGCCCGGTGAGCAGGGCAAAGCCATTGCCAAAAAGGTCGAGTGTCGACTGGTCCTCGGTCAGCCAGAAGTGCGGTGCGCGTCCACCTGGGCGTGCGCTGGGGGTATAGTCATTGAGTGGATCGTCGTTGGTCGCGGCGTCGGTGCCGTCGGGGGCGAAGGCACCGTGCTCGTAGGTCCGGCCAAGGTCGAGGCCCAGCACGCTGCCAGCTCGGCGGCTGTGGGTGATCTTTTCCTTGGCGCGGTCCCAGTCGCCCCGCAGCGCGCATTCGACGATGGCGTATATTTCCATGAAGTTCTCGTTGCTACTCTGGGAGATCGCGGCAGCGACGCCCAACCGCTCGGCCTGGTAGGTGTCGAGCAGGGCATCGGGCGCGTCGCCCTTGACCACGGCCGCCAGTTTCCACGCGAGATTGTGCGCGCCCTGGAGGCCGGTGTTCATACCCATGCCGCCACTGGGGGAGAGGCGCGCGGCCGAGTCGCCCACGAGGAAATGCCGCCCGTGTCGCCACTGCAGCGCGAGCTTGGGGCTCATGACCCAAGGCAGAATCGAGATCACCTCGACCGGCACTTCAGGCATACCGGAGGCGTGCTTGATCATCTGCGTAATGCGGGACTCGGTGTATTCACCGGCGCTTTCGCCGTCCTCCAAAAAGTGATGCATCAGCCAGAGGTCCTGCCCGTTCACGCTGACAAAAAACTCCATGAAGTCCTCGCCGAGTGCGTTGTAAAGCAGGGCGCGACGCTCCTCCATGCGGGGGCCGTAGTTGGCGCGAAAGTAAGTGTTGATGAAGTGCCCCATGTCGCCCGGTCCCTCGACCTGGATGCCCAGTCGCTGGCGGATCCGGCTGCCTGCGCCGTCGGCGGCAATGAGAAACTTGCCCGACACCGTGGTCTCTTCGCCGGTATTACGGTCCTGGTAGGTCGCGGTAACACCGTCTTCGGTTTCGCTCGTGGCAATGACGTCTTTATAATGAAGGATCGTGCCGAGCTGGCTTTCGTTGATCGCGCGGGCAATGACGGCCTCAGTGTGCGGCTGCGGGCAGTGAAAGCGCACGCAAGGGGTGACGTTGCCGGCGTCTTCGATGTGGGGCACCCGCCCGAGGATTTCCCCGCTGAGGCCCTTGGCCCAGATGGTCAGCTCGTGTGGTTCGCGGGTGGTCAGGTCAGCCGCACGCATGCGCTCATAAAGGCCGAGCTGGCGGTAGATTTCCCCCGTGCGCCGCATGATGCCCATGGCTTTAGGGTGGATGGAGATATCCGGATGCCGTTCGATCACGAGGCTCGATACGCCATAGCGCTCAAGCAAGAGCGAAGTTAAGAGCCCGCAAGGCCCACCGCCAACAATGATCACATCGTACTCGCTCATGGAGCGGACATTCAGCCAGAGTTGGCCCCGGGGTTAAAGGAAAAAGAAGGCGCAGTTATTGAGTATTGATAATTTTGAAATGCGACCACGCCGGAAGCGTTCTTCACGTGCTATTTCCTGCCAGTATCTCCGCTCCAAGCTTGCTGGCGGTATTTCGTCGGGGAGACGCCGTAGCGCTTCTTCAACAAACGCGAGAAATGATACGGCGAGGGGAAGCCGCAGCGGTCGGCGATTTCCTGCATTTGCAGACCGGTTTCGCGCAGGAGACGGGCACCGGCCTCGACGCGAATTTCCCACAGGCGTCGCGCGGGCGTTGTGTTGGTATGCTCGCGAAAGAGTCGGATCAAATGCGGCTTGCTGACGCCTGCCTTCGCGGCGATTTCGTCGAGACTCAGCTTGTCGGGGAAGCGCTGCATCATGATGTTTTCCGCGCGAAGCACGACTGGGGGCAGGCGTGTTTTTTTCGTGTCTTCCTTGTGCCCGGCAGCGGCAAAGGCCTCCTCGACGATGGCACGGCCAAGGGCGCGGCGCAGGTCGCCTTCGTCGTGTGCCGAGTCGCGCGGAGCATCGTTGGCAATGCTGGCCAGCGCGCGCATGCGCTCCGTGAAGGGCAGGGCAGCAAGTGCGTCTTCCGCCGTACTTGCCCAGGGCGGCGGTTCGTGGATCGTTGGCAGGTCGACCCAACCATGGCGGACTTTTTCCTGCGGGTCGAAGGTGAAATGGTAGGTTTCGCCGGGGATTAAAAACAAGGCCTCACCACCGTGAAAAACGCGCTGGGTGCGATTCGTTTTCAGCGCGATTTCGCCGTTGTAAAAATAAACAAGCTGGAGGTGTGGCTGCTTGCGCGGGCCAAAGGTGTCACGCTCACCGTAGACAACGTCGCCAACGTTGTTTCGCTCAATTTTCGCCAGAATGCTCATTTTAGACAAAATTATGCGTCTTGCAGCTATGGTAATCGAGCCCAAAATCGGCTATGCTGATAGGTATGATTACGACATCTACTTCCCCTGGATATTTTAGCGTCGCTGAGCTGGGCGAGGAATCGACCCAGTATTACCGCGAGAACGGCTTTATCGTCGTCACCGATTGCTTTGACGCCGGCGAGATTAAGGAGCTCTGCGATGACACGGTGGCCATCTGCCGCGGCGACTACGGCTCGCTCAACCCGAACGGCGACCACATGGCGAATTACCGGCCCGAGGACGCCGTCGATTTCTCCGGCCTGAGTGACGACGAGATCATTTCCCAGTTTCTGTGCATCCATTTCCCGCACAAGGCCTCCCCCATCATGAGTCGCGCCTTGGCGCATCCCAATGCGGTCAAGGCGCTGACCTCCATCATCGGGCCGAACGTGAAGTGCATGCAGTCGATGTTGTTCATCAAGGCCAGTGGCAAGCCTGGGCAGGCTTGGCATCAGGACGAATATTTCATCCCCACACGCGACCGTTCGCTCTGTGGCGGTTGGATCGCGATGGATGACGCCACGGTTGACAACGGCTGCCTGTGGGTGATCCCCGGTTCGCACAAACAAGGTGTCCTGTGGCCAATGTATCCCCACAACAAGAAGGAATACGACTGCGCGCACGAGGCCTACGACTTCCCCTACACCGACGCCGATGCGATCCCCGTCGAGGTCCCAGCGGGCGCGATCGTACTCTTTAACGGCTACCTGTTGCACAAGAGCCTGCCGAACCGAAAAGCCGCTGGCTTCCGCCGGTCACTGGTCAACCACTATATGAGCGCGGAAAGCCTGCTGCCGTGGTTTGGCGGTAGTGAGGAGAGCGGGCCCATCGGCCGCGCCGACAAGCGTGACATTGTGATGGTCGCTGGCAAGGACCCTTATGCGTTCAAAGGCGTTGAGGATCTCGCCAGGCCAATGGTCCGCAAGTCAGGAGAGGGCGGTTGCGGCGATGGCCGGATGTCCAAAGAAGAATTTGTTGCCAGGCAAGCTGCTGATAAAGGCGGTAGCTGCGAAATGGGTGGCGGCATGATGGGCGCGTCCAAATCTGGCGCTCAGATGATGTAAAGACACTCTGGCATCGTTCATTTGCACGAAAAGGCGTTCCCGTGAAAAGGGGAGCGCCTTTTTGCATTTAAAACTGAGCACGAGGGGGAACTATTCACTCAAACGACTGTTTTATGGCTCCCTTGGGCCAAAAACTCGGTTTTGGGGTGTTAATTGGCCTCAGGTATGGTATTATGGATTTATTTATAGAGGGTTAAAAGGGTAATGGAGAACTACATCATCAACTTTAAAGTCATTAGACTACGCATGCTTCCGAGGAAGCCTTTGTCGCTAGGGGGGGCTGCACGTGTTGATTGATTTTTCCGCCTATGGCGGGCACTGGCTGTTTCCAAGCTACTGAACAACAATATTTTGGAAAACGTTAAAGACAGCATCTTTGCAATCAGATTGCGAGGCCTGAGGGGGCTTGGCGTGATTTGGCTGTGTGCCTGTCTCTTCATTGGTGTGCTCGATTTGGCGGGTCAAACCTGGACTGGCGCGAATGGTAGCAACTGGGGCACATCAACGAATTGGTCGCCCAACGCTATCCCGGGTAACTGGGCCAGCCGCGGCGCGATTGTTTATCTCAACGATACGCCCGGCTCGAATCAGAGCATTACCACCGGCTACGACCGGCAGCTGTCCGAGCTGCAAATGACTAGCAGCTACGACTACACGCTGAACTCAGGCGAAATCAAATTTCAGCATGGCCCGAAAACACTGAGCTTGAATGGATCCGGCGACTTGATCCTCAACACGAACACGATTTTCTCGGGTGGCGGCAATGGCTACATCGACGCGGATGGGCCGGGCGTCATCACGTTCAATGGCAACATGGCGGGTCACGGCGGCACGGTGGTCAACTTCATCGGCAGCGGCGAAACGGTGACCAATGGCACTTTTGGCGGCAACCTTGCGTTGGGCGGCACGGGCACGAATACCTTCAACGGCACGTTCAATGGCGGGTCGACGGTCACCGTTACCGGTGGCACCAACGTGATCACCAGTAACATCGGTGGCGGTGCCACGATCGAAGTGAACGTCAGCTCGGGCAGCCTCAGCATCGAGGGCAGTATTGGCGGCGGTGCCAATATCGACGTGGATAACGGGCAGCTCGCGCTCTCCGGGACCCTGGGCAACGGCGGCAGTGTGTCCGTGCAAAGTGGCGGCACGCTGCTGCTCGAAGATGGGGCCGATCTCAGCGGGGGTGGCTCCAATGTCGAGCTTAACGGCGGCACGCTCGCGGTCACAGCCGACAGCGTGGAGGTTTATAGTCTGACGCTTTCGGCGGACTCGACCATCGACCTGCTCGACGACCCGGACGCCGATATTTACCTGGGCAACATCAATGGCGGCGGCGTGGTTAACATCATCAATTACCGGGACACACAGCAGGTAACCTACAACCCCGGTGGCTCCAGCATCGACGTCCCGACGCAGTTTTTCTTCGACGGCGTCCCCGCACAAGTCATCGACGACAACCGCATTGTCCCCGGCATCTCACCAATTCCGGAACCGGGCACGATCGTCTTCGGCATCGCCCTGACCTCCCTCGCTGCGCTGCACACCTGGCGTCGGCGCAAAAAGCAACTTTCTGGCAGAGACGAATCTCGTCTAACTTAGCGGCCTACTGTTCGGCCAGAAATGCATCGTATTGTTGATGATATGATTCGGTGTCACGTCTGTAACTCTGCATGATTTGGTTGAGAGACGGTATGGGAACATAATAGAGCATTGATTGGCTAATGCCGAGATCCCCGAAGCGTCTCGTCTGCTCAAGAAACTTCTTAAATTCCGGGTCTGTCTTGTCATTGTCTGGCGTGCCTTCGCGTTCGATTTCAATGGTCCGTATTCTCAGACGAACCATTTCCACCATCATTCTTTCCGTCATTTGCGTGGCCCTTGGTTCTTGCGCCAGCAGCAAGGCATTGAGGAAGGTTAAAATGGTCGCGAGCAGTTCATCATTTTTTTGGTGAATGGCAATGCGCGCGCTGAGGTCTATTTGGTCATTCAGTTTTCCAGTCGTGCGAAAATCGCTCACATGTCTTGTAAATCCGGTATGATCCGCAATGTGCCGATGGTTCATTTCCTTGGCTGCGAGGTCGATGCATTGCCGGAGGTTTTGCTGGTTGCTTAGGTATTCAGTAGCCACCGCAAATTGGATCATGGCTTTGAGTTGCGCCTCGTTGAGCGGAGGTTTCTCGTAGTAGTAGTAATCAATGTCAGCAATCCTGAGCTCTTCAGGAATGAGCGGTTCCTCAGCGCCCAAGGTCGCGATTTTTTGCAGGATAAGCGCTTGGTTGTTGGGATCAATTGCAAGGCATTGCTCGATGAGCGGCAGGATGATTTCCGGATCAGATTCCTGAATGCCCGTATAGGTGAGGTTCGCCTGCTGCACGGAGGGCGATTTCGGGAAGCGTTCGGCCAGCAGCGCAACGCGCTCGTCCTTGCCTTCATTGGGCGTCATCATGGTATAGCCTAATGCGAGTTTGGGGTCGTTCGTTGCCGCAGCCTTGGCCAATAATTCCTCGGCGCTCAGATGGTAGATGCCCGGCTTGTAAAGCGCTCTTTCGCCCTGCAAACGTGCGATGAATGGATCGCCATTGCCCATCATGCCGAAGCTTTCATGGGTTGGCGTTTCGAGCAGTTGCGACCAGGCAGCGCGTTGTAGGGGTTCCGCGGGGTTCATGTTCCGGCGACGCGAGAGGTTTCGCATGAATGCGGCAGAATCGCTATCGGGCTCTTGAGCGGCGGCCATGGTAAACATTGCTTCCGCCTCGGGATAGTTTTCCATTTCAAAGAGCACGCAACCGCGCATCCAGATGGCGAATACGTTGTTGGGGTCTTCCTCGATGACCGTGAGATAGGCCTTCTCGGCTTCGCTTAGCTCGCCAAAATAGTAGTGGCGGTTGGCGCGATCAAGTAATGGAGAATCCTTTGCCTCAAGCGCCGCCTGCCGGTTTTGTTCCAAGCCTTCAAATAGGGAGCCCATCGAGGCTGTTATTGTCTGTGTAATGCCGGTTTCGTCTTGCTCCTCGAAATCGCTGAGCGCGTTTCTCATCGCGCGAT
Source organism: Cerasicoccus sp. TK19100 (assembly GCF_027257155.1). Taxonomy (NCBI): domain Bacteria; kingdom Pseudomonadati; phylum Verrucomicrobiota; class Opitutia; order Puniceicoccales; family Cerasicoccaceae; genus Cerasicoccus; species Cerasicoccus fimbriatus. Next base: position 565,852 of record NZ_JAPWDU010000004.1, on the reverse strand, counting down.
TTTGCTGCTCCTGCAATCGGGCGCGCAGCAGCACAGGGTCGTTGATGGCAGACCAGTCGAAGCCCTCTGGGTGAGCCGCGATCCATTGGCTCCAGGCTTCGGGCGTGGTGTGGTGTTCCCCGGTTAGAATTAACAGCAGAAGATTGGAGATCTCGGGATCAAAACTGCCCGGGCGGTTAACCACGTAATAGGCTCCCTCCATGGAGTTGCTGATCAGGCCAGCGATTTGGCCAACATCCAACTGAGCCTCAGTCGGGTTCAAGTCATTGATCTTCGCTAAGGCATCGTCGGTACTCAATTCCGACAGATAGGCGGCAAAGGCGAGATTTGCCGTCAATTCATCATCGCTCATCCACACCTGGTGCAACGCTTCCTCATCACCCAATGAATAGGCGTTAATCGCCTTGGCGAGCGTTTCGATTTGCTCATCACTGGCGATGCCTTGTGCCCGCATGAGCGCAATCCAGTCAAAGCCGTCATCGATCTGAGCAATCACAGATTGGGCCAGTAAAATGAGCCACAGGATTACGCTAGTACGTATCATACTGTCATTAACGTCATCTCGCCTAAAGTTCGCAAACAAATAAAAAAGGAGCCCCGTTTCCGGGGCCCCACAGTCAGTCAGAGTAAAACTTTAACCTTTTTCCTATAATCTCCGCGCCATGGGCGAGGTTAGAGGCGCTCGATGATGGCGGCACCCATTTCTTTGGTGCCGATCGGGGTCTTGCCGAAGGCGATGTCGCCGGTGCGGACGCCGTCTTGAACTGCCTTCTTAACGGCTTCACCGATACGGTCGGCGATGGCATCGAAGCCGAAGCTGTAGCGGAGCATCATCGCGGCGGAGAGGATCTGCGCGCACGGGTTGGCGATGCCCTTACCGGCGATGTCCGGCGCGGTGCCGCCAGCTGGCTCGTAGAGGCCGAAGGGCTTGCCGAAACGGTTTTCGCCGACGCCAAGGCTGGCGCTGCTCATCATGCCGAGACTGCCGCAGATGACGCCCATTTCGTCGGAGAGAATGTCGCCGAACATGTTCTCGGTGAAGAGCACGTCGAACTGGTTCGGGTCGCGGGCGAGCTGCATGGCGGCGTTGTCCACATACATGTGACTCAGTTCGAGCTCGGGGTGGTTCTTCTTAAAGTATTCGGTGACGGTCTGACGCCAGAGCACGGAGGTTTCCAGCACGTTGGCCTTATCGACCGAGCAGACCTTTTTACCGCGGCCATAGGCGGCGACGGCGGCGACCTCGGCGATGCGCTCGATTTCGCTGGTCTTGTAGATCATGGTGTCGAGGGCTTCCTTTTGGCCGTCTTCGAGGGTGCGCGTGGCCTTGGGCTGGCCAAAGTAAATGCCGCCGGTCAGCTCGCGAATGCAGACGATGTCGATGCCGTCGGGAATGCGCTCGGTCTTTAGCGGGGAGGCGTCGACGAGCTCAGGGAAGAGCAGGCCGGGGCGGATGTTGGCGAAAAGGCTGAATTCCTTGCGCAGCGGCAGGAGGGCGGCGCGCTCGGGCTGTTCCTTGGGCGGCAGGCTTTCCCACTTGGGGCCACCGACGGAGCCGAACAGGATTGCGTCGCTGTTGCGGCAGACTTCGAGTGTCGACTCTGGCAGGGCTTCGCCGTGGTTATCAATGGCGATGCCGCCAACGTCAGCTGTCGCAAAATCGAGGTCCAGGCCCTCGGGTTTGGTGGCGGCGGAGAGCACCTCCAGCGCCACTTCCATGACTTCGGGCCCGATGCCATCGCCGGGCAATACTGCAAATTTCAGGGTTTCGCTCATAGGGAAAACCCATTGAGAAAGCCGCCGCGTCTCAAAAAGGCAACGACTTTTTAAAGTTCGAAGGTTCGAATGTTTGGAGGTTTGAATGTTCGAAGGTTGTGAGTGGGTTGCGGTTATTATTAACTTTCAAACATCCCTACCTTCAAACTTTCGAACTTCACCCATTCTCCATTTCTTCCAGCGTCATGCCCTTGGTCTCCTTGACGATGGCCTTGACGATGAAGAACGACACCAGTGCGAAGGCTGCGTAGAGGCCATAAGCGCCACCGAGGCCGATGCTGGCCAGCAGGATGGGGAACGTCATCGTGACGATGAAATTCATCGTCCACTGGCTGAGGCCTGCTACTGCCAATGCGGCACCGCGAATCCGGTTGGGGAACATTTCTCCGAGCATGACCCACATGACCGGGCCCCATGAAATACCGAAGCAAACTATGTAAAGATTGGCGCTGATCAATGCCGCCATCCCCATCGGGCCGGACAGTTGCAGGTCGCCGCTTTCGCTCGTGCCCGCCGTGCCAAAGATGACCGCCAATGCACCGAGGAAAATGGTCATGCCCGCGGAACCGGTCAGCAGCAGTGGTTTGCGTCCCCATTTGTCCACCAAGCCAATGGCGACAATGGTTGAGACGACATTAATGACGCCGCCAATGACATTGATCATCAAGGCATCGCTTTCGGTGAAGCCCGCCGCTTTCCACAGGACGGCACCGTAATAAAACACTACATTGATCCCGACCAACTGCTGTAAGGATGCGATCGCCAAACCTACCCAAACGACGGGGTGCAGCTTTCGGGTTTGGTCGTTGATGAGATCACTCAATTTGGGTTTGCGCTCCTTGTTCACCGTCTTGCGGATATCGGCAACTTTTTGGCCGGTATTTTTATCCGGCGCAATTCGGTGCATGATCTCCTTGGCCTTCTTTTCCTGGCCATTGGCGATCAGGTAGCGCGGGGACTCGGGGATCAAGAACAGGCCGAGGAAAAACAGGCCAATCGGAATCAGCTCCACCCAGAACATCCAGCGCCACGCTTCATAGCCGAGCCAGAAATCGTTACTCGCGCCACCGGCGGCTTTAGCGATGAGCCAGTTACTCAGAAATGCGATAAACAGCCCGAGCACGATGGCCATTTGCTGAAGGCTGGAAAGGCGTCCGCGGCAGGCGGCGGGCGCGACCTCACTGATGTAAGCCGGAGAAATAATGCTCGCCGCGCCGACTGCGAAGCCGCCAATTAAGCGGAAGATGATGAATGTCGTCGAGTCATTGGCGATGCCGGAGCCAAACGAGCTGACGGCAAAGAGAATGGCCGAGGCAAACAGTGCCGGGCGTCGGCCGAACTTATCCGCAAGACTGCCCGCCATAAAGGCACCCACCGCGCAGCCGATGAGCATGGATGCGACGTTGAAACCACTGCCAAGGTTACTGGCGTTAAAGGCTTTTTGCAGGGCTTCGATCGCGCCGTTGATACAGCCGCTGTCGTAGCCGAAAAGGAAGCCGCCGAGTGCAGCCACGCTTGAAATTAAGATAATGAAGCCGAAGTTGACCTTCGTCTCTGAGGGGGATGTTTCTCGGAGCATAAGCAAGGTGAGGGGTGTTATGCGTTGATAACGGACAACACTCTCACTGTCAAGCGGATGCAGGGCAGAATGATGGCGGATGAGCGGATTGTGTATAGCGGACCGCGAATTTCCAAATCCGCTCACAATCTATCACTAACTAAATTACGGACAGATATTATGGGAATGTGGAAATTCGCGATCCGCAGAATTCGTGTTCTGTCCGCGCGCTACACCAGCAGCGGCTCGGCCTCTGGCGCGTGCTCCAGGTCAGCCTGTTTGCCTTCGACGAGCGGGTAGGCGTAGCGGCGGCCTTCGAAGTTACGCATTACGATCTCCTCATCGGTGATCTCCTGCACGTATTCCGGGTTGATCGGCACCTTGCCGCCGCCGCCGGGGGCATCAATGACAAATTGCGGCACCGCGTAGCCAGTCGTATGGCCGCGCAGATGCTTGATGATCTCAATGCCCTTTCGCACGTCGGCGCGCAAATGACGGCTACCAGTGATCAAGTCACATTGATAGAGGTAATATGGGCGCACGCGCATCATGAGCAGGCGGTGCACGAGTGACTTCATCGTTTGCGGGTCGTCGTTGACGTCCTTGAGCAGCACCGATTGGTTGCCAATCGGCACACCGGCGAAGCTCAGGCGCTCGGTCGCCCGGTAAAGCTCCTCAGTGCATTCACGCGGGTGGTTGACGTGGATAGACATCCAGATCGGCCCGTGTTTTTTGAAAATTTCGCACAGCTCGTCGTCGATACGCTGCGGCAGGAAGACCGGAATACGCGAGCCGATGCGGACAAACTCCACGTGCGGAATCGCCTTCAGGCGGCCCAGCAGATAGTCGAGCTTGCGGTTGCTGAGCAGCAGCGGATCACCGCCGGAGAGCAGCACATCGCGCACCTCGGGGTGTTCTTCGATGTATTTCAGGCCGCTTTCAAACTCCGGGTGAAAATTATAATCCTGCGCATTGGAGACCAGCCGACTGCGGGTGCAGTAGCGACAATACGAGGCACAGCGGTCCGTGACGAGGAACAACACGCGGTCCGGGTAACGGTGAACAAGGCCTTTGACGGGCATGTCGCCGTCTTCGCCGACGGGGTCAAGCAGCTCCTCGGGGGAGGTCTTCATCTCGCCGCCATGCGGGATGATCTGCCGCCGGATGGGGCAGTTGGGGTCGTTGACGTCGATCAGGTTGAAAAAATAGGGGGTGATCGCTAGGGCGAGCTTCTGATTGGAAAAGTAGCACGCCGCCTTCTCCTCGGGGGTCAGCTCCAAATATTGTTCGAGCTGCTCGACCTTGGTGATGCGATTCTTGAGCTGCCACTTCCAGTTGAGCCAATCTTCGGCGGGGACATTCGCCCAGTGGCCCTGGCCCTTGTGCCAGTTCGCGAGGTTGTCATTCGGTTGCATGGTAGCGTAACACCGTGCGCGAAAAACGTGAGAATGCAAATAAGAATTTAAATATTTAAATTCATCTATACGTTTGCCAACGGCATAGAACGCGCTTTATTATCGGGTTTTATTTAAGCAATGGCAGAGATCGAAGACGAATTGGCGAAGCAGCTGTGGGCGATTGGCGACATCACCCGCCTGCGTATCCTGCGTTTGCTGCCGGACTCAGCCGACTGCGAGCACGCTAAAAACGTCTCCCAAATAGCGGATGTTTTGAATCTTTCGCAACCTACGATTTCGCATCACTTGCGTGTTTTGCGCCAAGCGGGGATCGTTCAGCATCAGAAAATGTGCCGCGACTGTTATTACTGGGTAGACCGCGATGCCGCGCGCGAAGTTATCGAGCGCATGGAAGAGCTGCTGCTCAACGTGGAACCAGTGAAGGCTTAAGTGTGGCCTTCACCGCAGCACTCGTCATTCCGGCGAGGCGTTGCTAAAGTTTTGAGTGCGCCAGCCCTCTGGCGCTTTAGAATTTTGCGAGCACTAAGAAATTGCAGTGAACATCGTTAAACACCATTCAATTTCGAAAACGATGTGCGTAGAAAATGCTGAAAGCGCCAGAGGGCTGGCGCACTCCAAACTCAAGGTCTGCTAGCATGTTTGCGTCGGCGTGATTGATAAATCTCTTGCCGGTTTTTCTTAACTCGCTTGCCCCAACTGAAGAAAGCTTCACCGTGGGCGTATGCGAATCTACCCGGGAGAGCGGCGCGTTACCTTAAGCGCGCGCGAGCTGGCGGAATTCCGGCTGGGGCCGGAGTCCGGGCGCGGCTTTTCCGGGCAGTGGCGCACCGCGCTGGGCACGGCCTGGCACCGGGACATGGAAACCCATACCCGCGCCGCCGAGCCAGAGGCGCGATTCGAAGTAACGATCGCCGGGGTGTTGCGCCGCCACAACTGGACGGTCGAGGTCAATGGCCGTATCGACCAGGCCATCGAGCGCGAAGAATACACGCTGCTGCGCGAGGTAAAAACCACCAGCCGTCCACTGCCGATGGCCGAGGAAGACCTCGCTAACGCCTACCCGGAATACCGACGCCAGATTGCCGTTTATTGTCTGCTGGCCGGTCTTAACGGAGACTTTTCCAAGCCCGTGCGCGGCGAGCTGCTTTTCGTGTCGATCGATGACGGCATCACACAGACCCTCCCGCTGCGCGACGACCCCGCCGAGCTTCTGGAAACGCAGCTCACGCGCATTACCGCATTTTGCGAAGAGCAGAATAAGCGCCGTGAGCGCCTTGCGCCGACTGAGTTCAAGCCGGCGTTTAAGGAATTCCGCCCGGAGCAAAAGCTGATCCGCCGAGAGCTGGAAGAGTCGGTCACGCTGTCGCCGGTGCGTTTGCTGGAGGCACCCACGGGCTTCGGCAAAACCGGCATTTCGCTGCAACATGCGCTGGAACGTCTGCGCGACGGCACGACTGACCGCATCATTTATTTAACCGGGAAATCGACCGGTCAACATCAGGCGGTGCGTCAACTGAAGGCGATGATCCCGCCCAATGGCGATCTGCGCTACTTTCAGCTCCGCAACAAGCGCGAGCACAGCATCCAGACGCCGCGGCATGATTGTTCGCGGGCGGAGTCCTGCCTGGAGGGAATCGAGGAGGCTTGGGATGCGGCGAGCATCAATCCGCCAGGCTTATTCGACGAAGGCAAAACCGGCGTTGATGACCTGCGTCAGCTCGGCGCATTGACCGGGGTGTGCCCGTTTGAGATTGCCAAGGCCTGCCTGCCGTTTGCCGAGGCATGGATCTGCGATTATAATTATGTGTTCTCCCCGCGCCACAGCGGAATCTTCTATGGAGTGATGGGCTTCGATCCCGCGCAAACGCTGCTCATCGTTGACGAGGCGCACAATCTGCCTACCCGCGTCGCGGATAATTTTTCTTTCTCCGATACGGTGGCCGAAGCCGAGGCGCTGGCCGCTGAACTCCGTGGCACAGGCCAGCCGTTTAAGCTCGTGAAGGCGGCCGACGACTGGGCGGAATTTCTCGCGACGCTCAAAGAGAAAGAAGAGCACCCGGCCACCGTCGAATACGAGGCGCTGGACCTGCTGACCCACCTCAATGACGCCATCCAGCAAACCCGACTGGAGCCGGAGCTGCTGAGTCCGTCCGCACGCGAGCACGTGTTTTCGTTTCCCGGATGGCGGGAGTTCGTGGCGGACAGCCGTTTCCCCAGGCTGTATTGGTCGCCGCGTGGTGGGGCACTGCGGGTGACGTGCCTCGACGCCGCGCCGCACTTGGCTCAGGTGCTCGGCGAGTATGGCGGGGCAGTGCTGATGTCCGCCACGCTGAGTCCGGAAAAATCGTTTACCGCGCGCTTGGGGCTGAATGTGCCGCTGCTGCGCGCGGGGGCACCGTGGCGGGAGGGCGGGTATCGCGTGGCTGTGGATGCGCGCGTCGACACGCGATACCGCACGCGGGCCAACCACTACGTGCAAACCGCCGAGACGATCCAGCTCCTCAGCCAGCAGACGACGGCCCCGGTCGCAGTGTTTTTTCCGAGCTACCATTATGCGGAAACGATCAAGGCCTATCTCGCCGAGCTCGACTCGTTGCTGCGCGTGGCCATGCAGCCGCGCTCGGTCGACTTGAATGGGCAGCTCAGCTTTGTGGAAGAAAGTCTGCTGACAGCGCACGTGCTGTTTTTCGTATTGGGTAGCAGCTTTAGCGAAAGCATTGACCACCTGGGCGGACGAATCAGCGACGCGATGGTTGTCGGGCCCGCGCTACCGGAAGTCAACCCGGTGCAGAAAGCGAAGCTGCGACAATACGATCACCTCGGCCGCGAAGGCGCGTTTCGTGAAGTTTATCAACTGCCGGCGATGACGAAGATCAATCAGGCGCTCGGCCGACTTGTCCGCGCGCCGGGGCAAAGCACGCGCGTGATCCTGCACTGCCGCCGCTTTGCGGAGCAAAGTTACCAGGAACTGCTCGCGCCGGAATATACGCCGGAAGCGGAGTTGCGGAGTTTTGGCGAACTGGCGGAATGGTTGGCGCGTTGAGGAACAAGGAACGCGAACCTCTGTGTTCGCATACTATCTATCTGACTTCTCTCTGGGGGTGCCAACGTGGCGAGATGCGAACACAGAGGTTCGCGTTCCGCCAAGGGGCGGCGTGGTGCGAATGTGGAAATTCGCGATCCTTCAACTCATCTTCATCCCACTTTACCCTTCGCCGCCGGCGGCCTTTTGCTCGGTGGCTTCGTGGCGGGCGCGGACGTGCTCGGGGGAGGATTTGCTGCCCTTCCAACTGGTGCGGATGGGCACGCTGTTGCTCGTGATGACGCGGCGCACGCTTTGGATTGCGGGGAAAATTTCGTGGTTCCAGTCTTCGCCTTGGGCGTCGAAGGCGGCTTGCTCGAGTTCACAGATCCACTTGTCTTCGCTGAAGATGCCGTTGGTAAACCAGATTATTGCCGGCCAGAAAACATCCAGCAGGAAGCCGACTTTGGCCGGGCGCTGGATGCACATGAGGCCGTAGGTCTGGTTGATGCGCTGCTCACGGTCGACCGGGTAATACAGGTTCCACAAATCGAGTGCGGGCTCCTTGCTGCCGGCGGTCCAGAACTTGAGGCGCTGGTAGGGATACTCGGTGCGAATCGTCATGATGTCGCGGGTCTTGAGGCCTTCAGCCTCAGCTTTGGCTTTCTCATCGGCTTCCTTGATTTCCTTGGCCTTGCCACTGCGCTGAATCATGACTTTTTCGCCGAGCGACTGCTTGCCGCCCTTGCGGTAAAAGGAATAGTCGACTTCGACCCAGTTGTCGCCCTCGCGCTTGCCGAGGAAAAGGGTCTTGATCTGGCCCATCAGCTTGCGGTGCAGGAACTGGTGGTTCATGTCCATCAGGTTCTCGTGCATGAATGACCAATGGCACTCGATGCGCCGGTCGAGCGTGCGCACTTTGTAGCGCGGGTCTTCGGCGGCCGGCGTCTCGGGGAAGGGGACGGAGTCGGCCTTGGCCGGGTCACCCGGGAACACAAAAATGAGGCCGTAGCGCTCCTTGCACGGGTAGGCCTTGATGCTGTTGGGATGGAGCGTGCACTTGTCCAGATAGGGGACGCTGGTGCAGCTGCCAGTGCAGTCAAACTTCCAACCGTGGTAGCCACATTTGATGCCACCATCTTCCACCACACCGACACTGAGCGGCACTTGGCGGTGGGCGCAGCGGTCCTCCACGGCGAACAGCCCAGCCTCCTTACTGCGGACGAGCGCAATGGGCTCGCCGGCAAAGGTTACGGCGTGCGCTTTGCCGGGTTTGACATCCTGGCTGCGGGCGAGCGGATACCAGAAGTCGGGATCAAGGCCTGCCTTGCGGATGTCTGGAATGTTTCCGCGTTCTTCGTAGGGAGGAACGGGTGTGGGCTCGTTGATGTGGAGAATTTTGTGGCTCATAAGCGCGGGGGCTGACACTACCGGCTGACGCGCCGATGGCAAACACCAAAGCTACGAGCAGAATGCGTTCCGATTCGCTTAATTCCTTGAGGCTTGGAGAAGCGCGGCGTTCTCCTGAGAGCTTCGCAGGAAATCCCGCAGCCAGCCCTTGGTCAGGGCAGTCGCGCGGACGTCGCCCTCGACACGGCAAACCAGCGTGTAGCCCATCGGGTGCACGCAGAAGGTTTCGTGGATCATGTGTTGCTCGGTAATGTTGCCCTGCGAGTCGACTTTTTGCGCGATGAGATCGTAGAGATACTGGTCTGCGACGCGGAGCGGTTTGACGCGCCCGCGCTTGGCCACCTCGACGATGGTGCCGTCGGCCATCTGTAGTTTGCGAGTGGGCACTGTGGCGGTGAAATCCTCTTCCTCGGCTTCAACCTGAAAGCGGTTGAACCCCTGCTTGACCAGGAGAAAGGCCTCCTGATTGATCTTACTTTGAAGCAAGTCCGGGGTTAGCTCGGGCAGGGTCTCGGTGCGATAGCAATCGAAGGTCATCTTCACCGTATCGACCAAACGGTGGCTGAACACGGCGGAGTGATCTTTGTCCTCTGAGCGAACGGACCAGTCTTCGGTCGGCGGCGTTTCAATGGTGAAGTCGGCCGAGCTGAGCAGGAAAAAGTTCAGCGGCGCGCCAAACTCATCCTCCACGGTAATGACTTTTTGGGTGAAATACAGGTCCGGGTTTTTCGGCAAGACGAAGGTCGAGGCTTCCGGAAAAGGAAGCTCTATCTGGTCCTGTGCCTGCAAGCCAGGCGCGAGCAGACACGCCGAGAGTAGGAGAAGCGTTTTTCGCAGCATTTCCGGATTAATTCATTTTGAAGCCGACGCCGGAGAGCAGCGTGACATCTGTCTTGTCAGCGGGGTGCATGACATCGTATTCGCGCAAGTCATAGAAGCGCGCAGTCGGGGTGCCGGGAGGGAAGCGGCCGTCGGCTAGGAATTGGTGGAAGCGCGGCGTGGTGAAGGCGTGCGAGGCAAATTCGTTCCAATATTTATCGACGGGCTTTGTCTTGTCGCGGCCATAGACATTCTTCATCAGCGGGATTTCCGAATCCCAAAATGAGACTAGCGAACCCTTGACGACAATGGGGTTTTTGTGGCCGAGGCCACCCACATCGGAATGGCTAAGCAGGTGCTGCCAGTTCTCCAATGAGCGGACGAAAAACTCATAGACAGAGTAGTCGGCCGAGGCGATGCAGGCAGAAACCTCCAGCGGCTCATTGGCCTTGCGGGTGCTGGACTGGCTGCCGTAGCCCATGTGGCTGTATTGGCGGTTGTCGGCCCAGGCTCCACTGAGCAAGGTAACGGAGTCGGCCATCAGAGCGGCAGGCACTTCGCCATGGCCGGAGTCGGCATCGGCGTTGCTGCCGTCGTTCTTACTCAGGCCGGTGCCGGTCTTAAAGTTGCCATCGGAATTAAAATGATCGACCACATACATGGAGGTATTGGTGGCAATGGTGAGGCCTTCGTTCGCGCCGACACTGGGCAGCTTTCCGCCATTGATCACCTGCAAGCCCAGTCCGGTGTCGGACGTGTTGAGGGTGCGGAATTCTTCGGCGATAGGCACGATGTTATCCGTGCGCGGCTTGGGCGTGTGCTTCCAGCTTTCGGTGCTGTATTGGCTGGCCAGCTCGGGGATGTCTTTCTCGGCCGATCCGTATTGGAAAGGCTTGCTGCTGATGTCGGTGGTGTTAGCCGAAGCGCTCGTGTCGACTTTGGTCGAGGTCGGGAACTCCACATAAACGACGCCGTTCCAATCGCTGTTTGTATTGAAGCTGTTGCGAAAGTCTTTAGCGGATGAGTCGAGTGAGCTAACGTCTTTCTCCAGCACTTCCTTGAGGCGGGCAATATCCATGGTGACGAGGTCCATGCTGCGGCCGGTGCGGGTGTCTTCGAGACCACCGGTGATTTTGCTGCTGTAGCTGTGGCCGTTGCGCTTGCCGGAGGCTGACTCCTCTTTAAACTTCTCTGCATAGGGCTGGCCGGAGTTGACCGAGGTGATGTTGGGGTTGGCGACGCCGATCAGACGATCGGGCAGGGGGACGGCTTCTAATTGCGGGGTGCCGGAACCAACGCGGGTTTTATATTTGTAGCCCTTAACCACGAAGTATTCGTTGTCATTTACGATCTTGTTCGGATTGGTGGTGTAGTTGCCATATTGGTCACGTGGAGTCCAGGTTTGGTTGGCTTCGAGGCGCAGCAGCAGGCCGGCCTTGGCCGCCATTTTACCTTCGCGGATGGCATCGTTTTTAATCGCAGAGTGGCCAGTGGGGAGTAGTGGCTCGATCAGCGAATAGCCGCTGTTGTTCATCTCATTCACGCCGGGTGTGTAGATATTATCCTTTTGGGCGTCTTCAGCGCCGACTGGCTTAAAGACCGGGACTCCGTAGGATGCGTCCATCAGTGAGCCATTAAACATGGATTGCGAGACCTCCATCCAATTATTCATTCGGGAGTCGACACCTTTGTTCACGAGGATGCCATTGCTGTAAACGGTGCCGCCCGAGTGATAATTCATGTTGTCCAGGTCGAGCTTGCCTTTGAGGTTGATGCGGTTATCGCCCGTGGAAAGGCGGTTGCCCATGTTGGAGGAGTCGACGGTGGTCAGGCGGTAAAGGTCGCCTACGGCGGTGGTCATATTGCCGAGCTTGAGCGGGTTGTCGCCGTTGTGCGTGTCCAGCTCGAGGTCGCCATTGGTGTGGACGTCACCGACGATGTCGAAATTACGGTGAAAGAGCAGGTCGTCATTGAAGAAAATGGCGTGCGAGAACAGCGGGGCGTCCCGGATGGCCATGGTCTTGGCGAGGAAAACCTCCACATCCTGGCCGCTGCGCTCGGCGACAACTTTGGCGTAAAGGTTGATGTTGGTTTCAATGACATATTTGTTTTTGAGCGGGTCGTCGTCATTGGCCGGATCTTTGCCGTCGATGAAGCGGCGCACTGGCAGCGGCACGAACTCGGAGCGGATTTCGATGCTCTTGATGTTGTTGCGCACCACCATGTTTTTGCCGCGGCTGGACAAGGTGATCTCCTGCTTGGGATTGGCGATGGCTGCCGCATAAAGGCCGCTGTTAGTCTCGACGTCGTTGACGTATTCCGCGAAGGCGAGTTCGAGGCCCACTTCGGCTGCGCGCAAAGCTTCTGTGCGCAGGGAATTACGCAGGTTCATGCGTTTTTCCGTGAGGGTGGAATTTAACACCGTGCCGGCAATGACAGCGATGGCGGTGGATAAAATCAGCACGACGAGGATGGCGGATCCGCGACGCGATGGCTGTGTCGATAGTCTCATGGTCAGGAGCGTACGTTAATGGTCGTGTGAAGAATTTTTGAAGGTTGCGCCTGCTCGGGAAAGCGGACGCGGATTGCGTGAAATGAAAAAACATTGCCGGAGTCGACGTTGATAAACATGCCGTCCCCGCCGATGCGCTTAACTTGCGCGAAGACCAGGCGGTCTTTGGAATTGTTGATCGCTTTGGCGACGAGGCTCTCCAGCGGTTTGGAGATGTCTGCATCGGCTACATCGTATTCGAAGACCAGAATATCATCGTATTCATCCTCCTCGCGTTCGGAGACATAGTAGCCTACGAGGCGGTGGTATTCGGTGCCGAGCACGCCGATATCGGTTTCCGCCAGTATCAGAAAATCGCCGGACTTGCCGCTCACGACGCGGTCACCTTCGGAGACTTTATTGGAATAGGCTGGATAGATCACGAAGGAATCCGCCTCCATGCCGTCTTGGGAAAGGAAGTCCAGAAAAGAGCGTGAAGAGCGGTTGGCCTCCAGTGCGGTTTGGCTCTTGAAAAGAGTTCGGTAGGAGTCGATGAAGAAGGTGCTGGAAATCGCGATCAGGGTCGAGAAAACGCCAACGGCGATCAACACTTCCGGCAGCGAGAAGCCTCGCTGAGCATTTGATTTGGAGTGTAATTTCATGTTAGCAGTATTAAGGTGATTCGTCAGCGACGAAGGCAATTGCCTCCCCGAGTTGTTTCTGGCCATCCTTTTCCCAAGGGAGTTGCCACTGGAATTGGATGATGACCTCGATGCCTTCGGTGTTTTCTGAAGCGAGAACTTTATGGCTGTTCAGCGCCACGCGCAGATCAATGGGCAGCGTGGTGGAATCGCCATCTTTCGTCGTGGTTTCCACGTTGATGGTCGTCCAATTGGGCAGCCGTTCGGTGTCATTAACAACGGCAATGGGGATGTTCACCGATACGATGGCACCGGCTCCGTCGATGTCCGGCAGCGTCAGGTCGAAACCGTCTTTGGGTTCCTCCAGCACATTCTCAATGCGTTCATAGCCGATACCGCGAATTTCCTCCAGAAAGTTCTGAATCGAGCGGTGGACCTGATCTTCAAAGATGATCGTTTCCGACATGCGGCGGCTCTGTATGGCGAGGCTCGCCAGCCCGGCTGCCATTAGCCCAAATAGCGTCAGCGCGACCAGTAGTTCAACCAGGGAAAACCCTTTTGACTTGGTATTGCAGTTCATAGGAGTCAGCTCATTTTGACGTGAATCAGCCATTCAAAATTATCAAAACGAGACGAATAGCATACTGACATAGGGCCAATTGGGTCAATTGAATTGAGGCCGAATGTATGTAAATCTATTGCTAAAATACGCCCTTCAGCAATAGTTTATCAAACGTGAGATAAGTGAATTTTAAGCTTGGATTCATAACGCTTTTGGAACAGAAACATGCATGAGCCTTGATTACACGATTGAACCCTGTGCTGCCCCGCGCACCAATCTTGATTTAAATGGCGAATGGGATATCGCCTTCGACCCCGATAATTGCGGCAAGCAAAACGGCTGGGAAAAGTCATTTCCCGGCGGTGAAAAAATCACCGTGCCCAGCACCTTTGAAACGATCCGTCCATTCTACGATGGCGTGGTCTGGTATCGCCGGACGATAAATGCGACAACGTCACCCGGGCAGCGGCACCGCCTGCATTTTGGCGCGGCGCAGTATTTTGCCGAGGCATGGCTCAACGGTGCGCGCATTGGTGATCACGAAGGCGGGCTCCTGCCGTTTGTCTTTGATGTGTCCGACCAGCTAACGGATGGTGACAATGAGCTGATTGTGCGCGTGGTGGCACCGCCGATGGACCGCGAGATCGACGGCTTCCGCTGCGGAGCCCCGCTCAATCAGGGCTCCATTCCGATTGCGAAACTCGGGTGGTATTTCAACGTCGGTGGTTTGTGGAAAGGCGTTAGCCTGCAGACTTCGCAAACGGCGGCGATCGGTGACGTGTTTCTGGAACCATGGCCGAGCCGCAACGAGTTAAAGGTCCACTGTGAGATCGATTCCAGCGTGGCAATTGATGGGGCTGAGCTGCGTCTGACCGTTACGGACTGGCAGGGCGCGGAGAACATTGTTTTGCAAGCGGTGGAGAGCTGCTCGCTGGAGCAGGGGATTACGAAGGTGAGCTTTACTGCGCCGTTTGAGAATGCGCGCCGATGGACCTTGGCCGATCCGCATCTCTACCAGGCTACGCTCACTCTGAGCACCGGCGAGCATGCGTTGGATGCTGAACAAGTGCGCTTCGGTATGCGCGAATTTGATTACGTGGACGGCGAGTTCCAGCTCAACGGTGAGCGTGTTTGTCTGAAAGGTTTCTTGCACCAGGGAGACTTCCCGCGCACAGCGATTTACCCGGACAGCCATGAAATCGTGCTCAAGGAGCTTCAGCAGATCAAGGACCTGGGCTTTAATTTTATCCGCTGCCACATGCGCCCGCATTACGAGGTGCTCGATGTTGCGGATGAGCTGGGGCTGTTGGTTATGTCTGAGCCGCCCATTGGCTGGATTGCGAATTCGCCCGAGACGGCCAACCGTTGTTGGCGCGAGATTAGCGGACTCGTTAAGAACGACCGCAACCGCGCTTGTGTGGTCATGTGGGGCCTGATGAACGAAGTCTTCCACCTGAAGGGCTTCAAGCCGCAGGAGATGATGAAGCTCGTCGTTCAGTGGCTGCAGGATGTCTATAAAATGGACCCCACGCGCCCGGTGATCGATGTGTCCGGCGGGCATAGCCTCGTCGAATATGGCGGCGTGTCCGACATGCTGCCCGACACCGCGCACGACGGCAACGTGGCCTACATGCTGAGCCCAAGCCAGCCCAAGCCCACGCCGATCACCGATACGCACAGCTACCACCGCGTGCCGACGCAGGATAAGTCCTGGCAAGATTTCCGCGCCCTCGGCAGCGGTGACAAGAACGTCTTTGTCAGCGAATACGGCGCGGCGCAAGTGCCACCGATGTTTGACGATGTGCTCGCTGCCTACAGCGATGCCGACCGCGAAATTGGTCTCGAAGACTACCGCATGAACGTCGACTTCAACGAGTCGTTGGAGGAAGCCTTTGCCAATGACTGGCTCCGCGAGGCCGTTGGCGAAAAGAACGACTGGCTCCGCCGCACCAACGAATTGCGCGCGGCGGATATGAAGCTGGTAACCTTTGCCATGCGCGCCAACCCCAAGGTATCCGGGCTGGTTTTTACGCAGTTGGCTGATGCCAGCGGCGAGCTTTTCGGCGCGATGGATACCTGGCGCAATCCGAAGCCGATGCTGACAGCCTTGGCCGAAAGCTGCGCCGATGACACCATTGCGCTGTTTCCCTCGCAGCGTGTTATTGAGCCGGGGCAGGAGTTCCGGATCGAGGCCATGCTGATGCATGAGTCTGCCGCCGGCCCGCACAGCTGGTCCATCGCTTTGCAGAGTGAACAGGGAAAAATAATCCAGGGTTGGTCCGGCGAACTATCGGCCAATGCCGAGCATCGCAGTGTCTTGCTTGACGAACCGGCGTTGACTCTGGACCGCGCTGGAGCCTACCAGGTAAGCGCCAAGCTAACCTTGGCCAATGGCGAGGTGGTCGAAAATTCTGTGCCACTTCGCGTTATCGGGAGAGCAGGTCTGAAGGCCAAAGAAGTGGCAGTGACCGGCAGCCGTGGTGGTTCCGTTTCGCGAATCGTCATCGACGAGGGCGGGGTGAATCTGCCGTTTAGCAACAATTTCCGCGAACCAAATGCGCCTATCGTTTATGACTTTAAACATTCGGCGGACAAGCGCTCGGCCTCGACTTTTGAGGACTATCACCAACTGCGCAAAGCGATTAAAGGCGGCGGCTGTGCGATCGCCTTTGAGCCTGAGCCGATGACGCTCTATGAATATGTGATCCCGGGGCTGATCCGCCAGCGGCCGGTCATGCAGCCGAATTGCTACTCGGTGTCACCCGAGCTTTTTGACGGCCTCTGCGGACCGGGGGTGAATGACTTTGTGTTGTCGACTCTGGCCCCGACGAAGTTTGACCGCATCAATGACATCCTTGCGCTGGGTGGTCGCATCCACATGGGCTGCCTCTCCGCGCACATGTGGACCCGACCGGCGGTCTTCTTCCATGGCGCTGCGATCTACGAACTGCCGATCGGCGACGGCACGTTAATCATCTGCCACGTTCCATTGCCGGAGCTTGCGCCCAACTGCCCAGTAGCCCGCCGTCTGTTGATCAACCTGCTCAACTACGCGAACGCTAAGATCGACAACCCGAGCATCACGGGTCTGCTTTCCCGCAGCATCGACCCGCTGCCCGGAGAGGTGTTTTGAAGCATCAGTTTTCTCAAAAAAGAGAGGAGCAACCATCAGTGGCTGCTCCTCTCTTTGAGTTAATTGGTTGCTGCATACCCTTCTTCGCCGGGTTGGGGTGGTGGAGCATCCAGCATTCTGATGACGCTTGGCAGGCGTGTTATTATGAATTCTTTACCGTTTTCTGAAGATTCTTTATGATCGAAATAAGTGAATACCGCTAGCCAACGCATTTTCTGGTTCGGAATTCTAAAGGTATCGATGGAAGGATCAGCATTAAACTTTCCATTGGTTTCGATTACATAGCCGAATTGAAAACGCGTGCGTTGGTTCTTTATAAGTGGATTTGTAATCAGAGCACCCCATGGTTTAATTTGAAATTGCTCGTCAGCTACTTTTCCAATGATATCACTATCAGTTAGATTTATCAGCCTTCCTGTGCCTCTGGGGTGCGCTTCTAGAGTGTCGTCGTAGATGCGGTAGTTCAGGTTGCGTTTATTATCATAGTAAAAGAGAATCAGGACCTGACTCACTTTTGGGATATCCAAGACAATTGCAGGTGTATAGACCTCGTCACCATCTTCATTGATAGATTTAGCAAAAAGATTTAGCTGATTGCTTAAGGCCTGAATATTTCCTCCTCCGCGTGACATCATACCCACTTGGAAAGGGCGGTATTCGTCCAAGAGGTCCAAATAATATAGCTCCTGATTCTTACTACGGTTTTCTAAAAGCACCGCACTCACTTTTTGCGTCGGAATATCCCGATTTACTTGAGCACTCGTGGTCGAGATTGAAGCTAGAGTGAAACTGGCGATGAGAATTGTAAATATTGCCTTAATCATAATTTGTGATAATATTACACGTCTTCAGGTGATAGCCAGCGGAAGTTAACGATTTCAAACTTTCGTCCGACATCTATTTCATCTTTGTTGGCAAGGTCGGGTTCAAATGGATTGTTGCTATCGGGTTTCACTGGCTCAACTATCCGCTGAACGGTCATTTCTAACCAAGCTTCTGCTTCGACCTCTCCGGTCAGTTTGTTTATTGATGAGCCATAACTCCTGATGACGAAGGTGTCGCCTCTAGGGCGAAGCACTGGCCCAATCATCGAGAGGATGTCAGCCTGTGTAACAAAGCCGGGGCTGTGTGACAGGAGTAGGCCCTGCTCTCCAACGGGGGCACCAGCGCGCGCTTCGGAGTCTGTGTACCATGCCATCGATGGATACGCGACCCAACGCCAGTCACTGCCCCAGCCTTCTCTGCCGGTTTCGCTGTAAGACCGTGGGAAAAACATCGCGTCATAGCGTTTGTATGAGTTGTGGGAAGCGGTATCCGGATAGTTGACACCGCCGTTAATGCCGGAGACGTTCAAGGCGCGTTGGATTGTCCCGTTGATGCTTTGGAGTCCAACTAAAGCATCGTAGCTTTGGCTCATTTTGTTTTTACGCCCGTCGGTGTAGTGTGAGTTGGAATAGCTGATTCTGCCGTCTTCAGTTCGGGAAAGTCCATGTGGTGCATCCAGGCGTCGGTTAACAAAGTCTGCCAGAGAATAAAATGGACCGCGGAGGCGTACTTCATCAACGATGCGTTCAGCCAGGGTTTCAATCATGTCGTCTGTCAGGAAGCGGAAACCTCCGAACACTTTATCGTAGTTATTGTATCCGGTGGGGGAGGGTGCAGCGCCGTAATCAATCGGCGAGTTTGTTGAACTATCCGAGGTGAACGCGATGTCTCCATTTAGCGGCTCAAGGGAGCGTGAGATTGGCACTGTGTCGCGCGGGTTGGTATCGTTGTAGTTACTAAGCGAACGCAATTGAATATCACGGAAAGCGGTTAGCAGTGCTTTCCAAGCTTCGACAGAAGTCGAGTTTACGTTGAATGCTCCATTGTTGTATACATAAGCTGCGGCGTTATCAAAGTCGCGCACGTCGGATTCGGTGACGTCATCTGTAACATTGAATTTTATGCGGCTGTTGCCCATTGGCTCCGAATTATCCAATGGCACGGAGCCATTTCCTGGTATCGTTGAGAAAAAGTAGCGATCCCATAGTGATTCGTTGAGCAAGTAGGAAATATCGAGTAGGTGGTTAAAGCGGTTATTTCCCAAGCCTTCTGATGCCCAAGAAGTCTTAGTGCCAGCGTAGCTGCCGTCTGCATTTCGGAGAGGAAGGTTGTCATCATCGACATTGTAGTATTGGAACACTGGGCGTGAGGTGAGGCCAGCGATCCGATCCCGGTCAATGTAGGGGCTGGCTTCTGAATTGCCAATCACGTAGGCTGGTTGCCACATGAACTCACCAAGGTTTACCTGTTGGAGTTGGCCGATTGAAACGATGTCGAATTCGGGGCGATAGGCTAGCCGCACTGGTACTTTAGAGAGTGCATCTACTTTCGGATTCGCCCAATTGTTTCTGGCAAGGCCTTCGGGAAGCTTGGTCTGCTGAATAAAATTGAAGCCAACGGTTCGACCATTTAGAAGTTCAGCGCGACGATTTTGATCGAAGGCATTCCATGGCTGTCCTCTGTCAACAATTACTTTACCAGCTTCTTTGTTATTTGTGGGGGTGTGGGCCCACGAACTCCACTTATCCTCCCCAATATTGCCGCTCCCAAAAGCGTCACTTACACTTGGTTGACTATTATTCCGGCTTTGAATGCCGTTGATGGCTTCGAACCGAGCCAACTTTTCACCGCCAGTGTTGGCATTTCTCCAGTCCTCCGCGCCGCGAACACCGTCGACCATTGGATTGTTTGAAGTGAACTGTTTTGCCATAATATTATAGTTGGCAAAAGGACGAAAGCTGGTGGCACCCGATTCCACAGAGTCAATTGTGCCACTGCCTCGGAAATAGAGAGGGTCTAGATAGGTTTCACCTACGAGCATGATCGGAATATCTGGCGAACCACTTCGTGCGCCGCTTGAGTTTAGATTGGGATCTCTGTCCCCAACTATATTGGCGCTAAAATAGTCACTATCATAGACGTTAGGCCAAATCATCGGCTGATCCACTAGTACTGAGGCATTCCTGGAACGATTGAAATTTGACATAAAGCCGCCGCCACCGGCAAGGCTTCCGAAGCTTCCGTAGTCCCGGATTTCAACCTCGTTCAAAAAGAACCTCACTTGGAATTCTGTTGCTGGCTCTGGAAGGAATACTGCGTTGTCAGCCCAATATGTGGTCTTGGTTAGCGCGCCAGGGGCATAATCCAATGTCGCAAAATGATGATACGCGGAAGCGGGTGCATCTAAATCAAATACGTTCTGGAGTTCCACGATAGCAACGGGGACTCCTGACTCATTATTTTCATCTATCTTATGGTCTTCACCAACCGAAAACATTAGATGCTCACCTGCTTGGAAATCCTGATTACGGATGCGAAGTGATAGCTCATTGTCTTCGGGGAAGATTCGAATGTTGTAGCTGTCGAAAAAGATATCCTCATTTTCCGGATATTGTGAGTCAGGGGTTACGGCGCTTAAGTTTGCATGTTGGGGATGCATGTGGAGTGCATCTTCATGATAGGTCACTACAATGCTTTCCTCATCTTTGACTATTTCGCGATCGTTGTGCTGCCACGAATCCGCATCCGACCGGCTCATCCGGTGATGGTGATAGTTGTCACCACTTGAATACTCTCGCACTGTCACTGGATTTAACTCGGACTTGCTTTGGGTCGCTGTGGTTGCAGAAGCAACGCGGAAGCGAGTTAAATTGGGCGAGAACTTAATTCGGATGTCGTAGTCTGCTTGTTCTAGCCCTGTGTCATAAGGATTCCATAGAACGACTTGAGGCAACACATTGAGTCGTAGTTGGTCGCCGGTTTTCGAGAATCCAACAAATAGGCGAATTTGGGTGATAACGGGTGCCGTGCTTTCTGTTGCTCGGATTTGACCTTCTCCGTCTCCTGTATCCTGAACCTCATTCGTGTACCATTCTCGAATGTTTCTCCAAGTTGGGACATTGAGATCTGAAACGGGGAAGCCTTCGTTGAATAAACCAAACCGCGGGTCGTTGTCATAGTTGAAAATGTCGTCATCATTAGGGGCAGGAATTGGTTTGTCGTCGGAAATGCCCCCATTGGTTGCGCTTGCTCCATCCTCAAAGTAGCGAGTTAAGTCTTTTTGCAAGCCACCCAAAACAGTATCGGTGAAAAGGCCTTTTGAGAAACCGGTAATGTGGTGAAAGTTTATTTTTGCGGCGTCCTGGTATTTTTCGGTGATCGAATCATCATCTGGAGCCGGGTTGGTTAGCACGATCTGAGAAGTAGTTTCGATGAGCTGCAGGTATTTATTGTTAATCATTGCTTCCTGCGCGCTATCATCACCGTCGAATTCATCGAAAATTTCCTTATAACCGGTAATCTGTTCCCAGCCCAAGCGCTGTGGCACCTGTAGACGGTAGCGTTCTTCGGTAGAGCCAGACGCAGCGTCATAATATGGGTCGATGATGGCAAAGTTTGCCTTCGTGTTTTCGTCTCCGACCCAGTAGGCATATTGCCCGGTGACAATAGAATCAGAATTGGTTATGTCTATTTTAGGTGCAAGAACACGGCCATCAAGTCCGTCGCTCGAAAGTGCTTGATCGCCATCTGCGCTTTTGTTGGGAGCTGCACTTCCATATCCTACAAGGATAGCCACACTTGAATCATCGGGGTCCAATACGGTGTCGGGCGTAATTTGGCTTCCAATATTATCTTCGGTGTATCGCTCATTGCCGCTTATTAACCAATGTGGAGTCTGTTCCCGATTGAAGTCTGCTGCATTTAACCACTCGCCGTCCTTGTCCAGCTTATTGGACTTATAAACGCCAATCCAATGGGGATTCTTGCCCTCCCACCAATCAACGAGTGCGCTATTCCAAGAGTCGCGATCTTCGCTTTTGCTGTTATCGTAATCTTCAATGAGATACGTGCTCCATGTGTCGGGAGCTGAAGCGCTGCCTGATGGAGGCATACCTGATGCGTTCTCCCGATATATATCCCACATTTCACCTTCACCTGGGCTCTCCTTCTGTGGGTAAGCGACAGTGGCTGGAGCGGTAACGCGCTGGTCGGGGCCGGCGAGCATCTGTAACTGGCCCAAGGCAATCTGTGCCCCGAAAAGTGCATTGGAGCGCGCCTCGTTCATGCGGTTCTGGTGGGTAGAGGTATGCATCTCCACATTCAGAAATGTCGCTAGGCTCAGGATCAGGACGACCATGAAGGACATCAGCGTCAAGGCGATGATCAGTGCGAATCCGTTGCTTTTCTGGTGCCCGGATACGCGGGAAGACAGTTTCTTGGGGGAGTTCATGCTGGGTAAATTGTTGGGTCTTAACTTAAGCGATTGATATACTATACCTATCACGTCAGGTTGCGCAATGCAAGAGTCAGACGCGTTTGGTAAAATAAGCTTCGAGTAGCTAGATTAGACCATAAATCATGCCTTTATTAAAGAAGATTTTCATCTAATCGGCACTTTCGGCTCTGAAAAAAGGGCTTGTCCGCACACGTTGAAAAATTGTGCAATATTCGACGTTTTTGACCGGTTTTTGATCGTTTTTAGACGTCAATGGGGAGGTCTAATTAAGTTGATGAGGTATTGCATAGATTAGTAAATGCCCGCAGATCAGTAACTTCGGCTAATGGGGCCTTGGTTCCAAGTAATATTGGGCAGCGTGTTTCCTTGGTGAATGTTCTACATGGGTACTGAATCTACCTGCGGAATGACGACGGAATAGTGTATGCCGCAGGGGCGGAGTCTCCTATCGGTTATAAAAATTTTTTCGAGAAGTTGAATGGTCTGCTACGATCTTTGATTGGGTGCCGTTTTTATTTCCCATGTGGTTCTAACGCGTTCATGTTGGCGGCATGTCTCAAGCAAAACGCCCCAATATTTTGTTTCTAATGAGCGATGAGCACCGTGCCGATGTTGCGGGCTTTGCGGGTAACGATGTTGTGAGGACACCGATACTGGATCATTTGGCGGAGACTGGAGTGGTCTTTAATAACGCCTACACGCCATCGCCGATTTGTATCCCGGGGCGTCAGTGTATGATGAGTGGTCAACTGCCGCACACGTGTCATTGCTATAATTTTGGCGAAGACCTCACGCCGAACTACATGACATTTTCCCGGCGCTTCAGCCAATATGCATACCACACTGTTTGTTCGGGAAAGCTGCACCATAGCGGGCCGGATCAAATGCAGGGGTGGACGCGTCGTATTGCCCCCGACACGCACTTAGGTCTCCAATATATTGACGGTGCCATCCCGGAAGAGTTTGCGCGATACCAACCAGCGCCGGGCGTGGGCAAATGGTCGAACCAGCGTGAGTTGGAGGAGGCGCGGCCTGCCTTTGGGGTATGCCAGAGGTTGGACCGCGATACCGTCAACGCTGCCTTCGATTACCTGAGCGAGCACTTCCACGATCCGCTCTATTGCCGGTCGAAAAACCACCGGCCGCTGTTATTTAAGCTTAGCCTGGTGCAACCGCATTATCCGTATTTTACTGATGAAGATCGCTTCCGGTATTATTATGAGCGTGCTCCAATTTTTGATGAAAAGCCATGCGACCACCCGGTGCTCTCGCTTAGCCAACTGAACAAGCCGGTCAACGTCTCCACCGACACGATTCGCCGCGCAACGGCAGCTTATTACGGCATGGTCGACCAAGTGGACAACTACTACGGGCAGGTTTTGAATCACCTGGAGCTGCTGGGAGAGGATTTGGATGACTGGATCATCGTCTACACTAGCGATCATGGCGAGATGCTCGGCGAGCACGGTATTTGGGAAAAGGCGCGCTTCTATGAAGCTAGTGCCCGTGTGCCCTTGATTATCCGTTGGCCCAAAGGCTTTGAGGGCGGTCGCGTGGTGAATGAAAACGTCAACCTCTGCGATTTGTTTGCCACACTCTGTGATCTCTCTGGTCTTGAGATTCCGTCTGGTCTGGACAGCCGCAGCCTCGCTCCGCTTCTACGTGGAGAAAGCGTGGACTGGTGCAATGAATCGGTTTCGCAGATCGGTCCGTCGCATGTCATGATCAAGCAGGATGCGCTCAAATATCAATACTACGGCGAGGATGTTCCGGAGGTGCTATTCGATCTCGAAGCCGACCCAGGTGAGCTCAAAAATTTCGCCAACGATCCGGCCTATGCTTCGGCGATGGCACGCTTTCGTCAACGGTTGGGCGAGCTAGGCAATGGCCTCAATGCTGACCCCAATTATGTCAATGCAGGCTATGCGTAAATGCCGTTGCCCGCATTAATGAACTGCCACTCAATACGAGTTATGCCCACCCCCATTCATCACGTAAAAACCGACAAGCCTTACATCGCGCTGACCTTCGATGACGGGCCAATCCCGGAAACCAGCCCACAGTGGATCGAGCTCTTCGCGAAGCACGATTGCAAGGCGACGTTCTTTGATCTTGGTAACAAGGTGATCGCCGAACCAAACTTAGCCCAAGACGTTTTTGCGGCCGGGCATGAGATTGGCAACCACTCCATGACGCACCCGCATCTACCGGAGCTGAGCTTGAGCGAAGTGCGCGAGCAACTCGTAGATTGCCAGAAGCTTTTTGAGGATACTTTTGGCATCGCGCCCAAGGTATTTCGTGCGCCGTTTGGTGAACACAGCGATCACGTTTGGACCGTGCTTGGCGAGCTGGGATTGCCCGCCATTATGGGAAAGAGCTACAGCGATTGGGCACCCGACGCGACTGTGGAAGCTATTACCGAAAACTAC
This sequence comes from Cerasicoccus sp. TK19100, assembly GCF_027257155.1. Taxonomy (NCBI): domain Bacteria; kingdom Pseudomonadati; phylum Verrucomicrobiota; class Opitutia; order Puniceicoccales; family Cerasicoccaceae; genus Cerasicoccus; species Cerasicoccus fimbriatus. Next base: position 541,312 of record NZ_JAPWDU010000004.1, on the reverse strand, counting down.
ACGAAGGACACCGTCGCGGGTGATATCTACATCCTGCACACTTGGCAGGTGAAGACGCTCGAGGCCATGCCGGAAATGATCCGCCGCTATAAAGCCAGGGGCTTACAACTGGTTACGGTTAGCGAACTGATGGCCGCTGCAAAATAACGTGTGGCGGTAGCGCGGATTGGGCTGATCAGCTTTCGCCGTCGGCCTTAGCCACGTGGGCTTCCCACATCGCTCTAGTAAATTTGCTTGGAGAATTTACGCCGCGATTTTCGCTGCGTTCGGCTGGCCAATAGCGGGTCGTGTAGTAGTCGAAAATTGCCGGCCAGTTCCAAATTTCTTCAACGCCCATGAGCTTGGCGGCGAGGACATGGGTGGTCGTCGGGGCACCGGAAACCTGGCGGTAGGTGGCGTTCCAGTTGCTGCCGGATTTCTCCGGCTCGTTGTAGTGGCGGATGCCCCATTCAGGCATGCCAATCATCTCGACCGTGTAGGGCTCCATACGGGGGCGACCATCATTGCGAGGCTGTTTGCGCGGCCGGTCGACGTCCTCCTGGGTTACATAAAAGGTCTGCTGGTCTTCCTGGAAAATCGTGAAAACCTCGCCGTCTGCATACTGGAGAATATCCGGGTTTTGCAGCATGACGCCGGCCAGAATCAGGGGCAGTTTGCGGCCTTGGTTGTGGCCACCGTCCGCGCTCCATTTCCCGCCGAGGCGTGCGGCACCATAGATATCCACGCCGACTTGCACGAGGTCGATCAGCAGTTCGCGCTTTTCGTTGTCGGGTGCATCAATCTGTAGTGCTAGCAGACCGTGACCGAGGCGTTGGGCTATTTCGCGGCCGTAGGGTGGCTGGTTGTTTTTCGGATGCATGTAGCGACCGGTCCAGCTGAGATTCAGCTCGATGTAGGGACGCTCAAAAGTGGTCGCCAGCTTGCTGGGCATATCCGCGTATTCGGCGCTTGGATACTTGCCGAGTTTGTCGAAATCGAGGGTGCTCACGTTGCCCGGTATGCTCTTATCCGTACCTTGATATGGCGGACGGAAGCTGCCCTGGGGTGGCGCTTCATTGAGCACGGTCAGGATCGCAATGGTGTCCATCTGCGGGTTGTCGCGAGTGGTGTCCGGCACGAGGCTGATGGAAGACAGGATCGACGACGGTTCGGTGACGGCGTAGGGCAGTTGCGTGGCGATGTTCAGCGCGGGCTCATAAGTGCTGCGTTGAATACGGTCGTCAAAACCCTGAGCACCGTTAAGTCCCGGGTTGATCATGCTGCCATTTTGGTTGTTCTCGGTTTTAGGTGTAATGTCGGTGATCGTCACTGGCCCGACGACCCACCAGTCGCCATTGGCGAAATGGCCGACTTCGTAAGGTTTTTCAAAGGTCCAGGTGACGCCAAACTGGCTGACCGATTGCGCCATTTCGGCGGAAAGCGATGTGGCGGCAAGCGCGGCAATGAGGGTTAGGGGAGTGTAAAGCTTCATGATTAGTTATACGTGTAATCATGCGGGCGCTTTTGTAGTTGTCAACGGTGTATGCTGGCCTGGTTGGCATTGTGGTAATGCAGCTCTAGCAAAATTACAGTAGCATGGCTATGGAGTGCGCCAGCCCTCTGGCGCTTTCGCATTGTCCGCGACCAACAGAATGAAACGCGCACCAAGATTTTGTTGAGCTTCACTTTATTGCCTCATTGAAAATCCCAAAGCGCCAGAGGGCTGGCGCACTCCATAACTGACACAACGCAGTGCTTTACGGTGCCAAACTGTTGCGGCGTGCTTACTTTGCATCGCAAAGTAAAGCCCTGCTACCAACTGCGCTCGTCGGGGTCGAGGCTGGGCACGGCGGTGAGGAGCTTTTGCGTGTAGGGATGCTGCGGGTTTTCGAAGAGCGCCTCGGACTCGGCGAACTCTACCAGCTTGCCACCCTGCATGACGGCCACGCGATCGCAGATATGGCGGACCACTGATAAGTCGTGCGCGACGAAAAGATACGTCAACCCGAACTCGATTTGCAGGTCGGCGAGGAGGTTAATCACCTGTGCCTGCACGGATACGTCGAGCGCGGAGACGGCCTCGTCTGCCACCACTAGCGACGGCTGCATGATCAATGCCCGGGCAATGCCGATGCGTTGACGCTGGCCGCCGGAAAAGGCGTGCGGGTAACGCTGGCGATGCTCGGGCTTGAGGCCGACTTTCTTAAGCATTTCTACGACCATGTCTTCCAAGGTGGAGCCACTTGCAAGCTTGTGGATGACGAGCGGCTCGGCCACGATGTCGCCCACTGTCATGCGTGGGTTCAGTGAGGAGAACGGGTCCTGAAAAATCATCTGCATCTCTTTGCGGAGTGGCTTGAGCTCCTTGCGCTCAAGCTTGGTCAGGTCGATATCTCGGTTTTGCAGATCGCTGCGGAAAATGGCTTCGCCGGAGGTGGCAGAGAGGGCGCGGAGAATGGTGCGCGCGCAGGTGGTTTTGCCCGAACCGGATTCGCCGACGAGGCCCAGCGTTTCGCCGCGCAGAAGATCGAAGGAGACATTGTCCACCGCTTTGAGCACGCCCTTTTGTTTGCGGATCAGTCCCTTAGTGTAGATGGGGAAATGCTTGCAGAGATTGCGCACCTGCAGGAGGACTTTCTCCTCCTTGATGGACTGGGTAACGTCGACTCCGCCTTCGACTTGGAGCGTCGGTTTGCCGTTACCGTGGATTTCATCCAGACGCACACAGGCGGCCTGGCGATCTTCTTTCCACTGAAGCAGATCAGGAGGGCCGCCGACGTCGCACTTCCCGGGCACGGCGAACGGGCAACGTGGATGGAAGGGGCAGCCTTTGGGAATTTGCGTGAGCGAGGGGACGCTGCCTTTGATCGTGGGCAGGCGGCCGCCGAGTGTTTCGTTTCGCGGAATCGAATGTAGCAGGGAAAGTGTGTAGGGGTGCGCGGGGTTCTTTAAAATGTCGCGCACCGAACCGGTTTCCACCACGCGGCCTAGATACATGACGGCGACTTCGTCCGCCATTTGTGCAACCACGCCCAAGTCGTGAGTGATGAAAACGACCGAGCAATTACGCTTCTCCTGCAGCTCGCGCATCAGCTTAAGGATTTGCGCCTGCAGGGTCACATCGAGCGCCGTGGTGGGCTCGTCGGCAATGAGAATTTCCGGGTCACAAACGAGCGCCATCGCAATCACCACACGCTGGCGCATGCCGCCGGACATCTCGTGCGGATACTGGTCGATGCGTTCCTCGGGTTGAGGAATGCCGACACTGATCAGCATGTCGATTGCCTTTTGACGCGCCTCTTCCTTGGTCACGTTTTGGTGCAGCAGGATGGCCTCGCAAATCTGGTTTCCAACGGTATGCACCGGGCTGAGCGCGGTCATCGGCTCCTGGAAAATCATGCTGATGTTGCCACCGCGAATCTGGTAAAGCGTGTCAGACTTTTCGTCGAGCGCGGCGATGTCGACGGTTTCCCCCCGGCGCTCGGAGTGAAACAGAATTTTGCCGTCCATGATTTTTCCAGGCGAGCGAATCAGGCGCAGGATCGAATACGAGGTAACGCTCTTGCCGCAGCCGGACTCGCCGACGATGGCGAGCACCTTACCGCGCTTCAGCTTGAGGCTGACGCCGTCGACGGCGGGGATTTGCCCCTCCTCGGTGAAGAAGTGCGTCTTGAGATTCTCGATGCTCAGGACGACGTCGTCCGAGGCGGTCGATGAGGAAGTGGGGGAAGTTGCGGTGGCCGTGGACATGGTTTAGCGGGCGTAGGGGTCGGCCGCGTCACGCATGCCGTCGCCGAAGAAGTTAAAGCAAAGAACGGTAATGATGATGAAGATCACCGGCATCAGCAGCCAAGGGTAATTGGCGACAATGTCGATGTTCAGGCACTCCTGCAGGAGCACGCCCCAACTGACAACCGGTGGGCGCAGGCCCAGTCCGAGGAACGACAGCGCGGTTTCGCCAAGGATCATCCCCGGCACGCTGAGCGACAGGCTGACGATGATGTGGCTGGTAAAGCCCGGCAGCAGGTGGCGGAACAAAATGCGACTGTGGCTGGCACCCAGGAGACTCGCAGCCACGGCGTAATCCTCCTCGCGCAGCGAAAGAATCTTACCACGGACCAAGCGCGCGAGGCCGGTCCAACCAAAGATCGACAGCACGATGGTGATCGCGAAATAAACCTTAATTGGTGGCCAGTCGCCGGGCATCACGGCGGCGAGCGCGAGCCAAAGTGGTAGCTGCGGAAAGGCGTTAATGATCTCCATGGAGCGCTGGATGATCATATCCACCGTGCCGCCCATGTATCCGGAGATACCACCGATCACGGCACCCAGTAGGAAGGTGGTAATGATCGACACGATGCCGATGGAAAGACTGATCCGAGAGCCATAGACGAGGCGGGAATACAAATCGCGCCCGAACTTATCCGCGCCCAGAAAATAGAATGGCGCGTCCTGATCACTCTGGGCCCCGAAGAGGCGGCGCTCGATCGGGATGAAGCCCATGAGCTTCGTCTCCTCGCCTTTCACGAAGAAACCGAGCTTGGTAATTTCTCCCGTATGCACGTAGTAATTCTTGAGCGAAACGGGGTCCTTCGCGCGCTCAAGTTTGTCCGTGTAAATGCCGTGCTCAAAGCTGAACTTGGGCATCTGCGGAGGGCAGTAAATGTAGTCCACGTTGCCGTAGTCTTTGTTATACGGAGCGACGAACTCGGCGATGACCGCGATGGAGTAGAGCACCATCAGTAGGAACATCGAGATGACGGCTGGCTTGTGTTTGAGAAAGCGCAGGCGGATGAGTTGCCATTGCGACAGGTTGTCGATGACCTGGGCTGGCTTTTCGTCGGGATCGTCAGCCGTGGGCTTCGGGTGGTCGCGGGGCGGAGTGGGGGTCATGCCGGATTTTTTAATTTCTTCGCTCATTTTGAACCTCCGTCCATGCGGATTCGCGGATCAACCAGCAGTAGCAGGATGTCGCTGACGAGGGTGCCGGCGATGCCCAACAGGCTGAACACCATCAGGAGGGAGCCGGCGAGGTAGAAGTCTTCCGTGAGCAGGCCGTCGAGGAGCAATGGGCCGATCATCGGCAGCGCCAGGATGATGGCTGTGATCGAGCCGCCGGAAAGCATGCTCGGGAACAGGCCGCCGATGCCGGAGATGAACGGGTTGATCGCCAGGCGCACGGGATACTTGATGAGCAGTTTGAACGGCTTGACGCCTTTGGCCATCGCCGTTGTCACGTAGGGCTTGCGCAACTCGTCCAGGAGGTTGGCGCGCATCACGCGGATCATGCCCGCAGTGCCCGCTGTGCCGATCACGATGATGGGCACGATCAGGTGCAGTAGGAGGTCGACGAACTTGCCCCAGGACCAGCTGGGGTCGGTCGCGTATTCGGGGGAGAACAGGCCGGTTACATTAACGCCAAAGTATTTGTTGGCCCAATACATCATCAAGATAGCGAGCAGGAAGTTGGGCACGCACATGCCGATGAAGCCGATGAAGGTTAGCGCATAATCACCGATGGAGTATTGGCGCACGGCCGTATAAATGCCGATTGGTAGCGCGACCGCCCAGGTGAAGAGCACCGTGAGGAGGGAGATCGCCATGGTGAGCAATGCGCGCTCCTCCACCGTGTCGTTGACCGATCGTAGCGTTTGCATCGAGATGCCGAGCTCCCCCTGGAGGAGGCCTTTGTCTCCGGCATCATAAGTAACAAACCACTGCAGGCCGGACCATTTTAAATACTGTTTCCAAACTGGGTCCTCGAGGTTGAAGAGTACTGTCAATTGCTCGACTTGCTCGATGGCCTCCTCGTCACCGTCCATTTGTAGCTGGATAATTTTCGTCTCCACGAAATTGCCCGGCGGCATTTGGATGACAATGAACACGATGATCGACACAATGAACAACGTGGGGACCATGATCAGGAGGCGGCGCGCGACGTAGGGGTGCTTGGTCGCCATCATGATGAGGAAGCCGATCAGGCAAATCGTCCAGAGCCACGGAACCATTTTGGAGAGCTTCTCCGTAAATGAGGTTTCGAGAACGCGGCCTTCGCTGCCGAGGGTAAACTTACTGGGCAGCGGGCCGGCCATGACGTTGGCGATCTGTGCGGTGATGGCCGGATTTTCCTCGAGGTTTTCGAAATAGTAGGTATCGATTGCGGTGTTGGCCGGGCTGTTATATGGCGCACCGTAGACGGCCTTGTCGGGAACGTTTTTCAGATCTTTGTCTTTGACGATCAGGAACGGCGGAGGTGTGGCGATACTGATGGTCCAGACTTCCTCTGCGGCCAGGTCGGCAATTTGGGAAAACAGCTTTATGCGTTCCTCTTCGTTGGAGGCATCGAGCATTTGGTTCCAGTAATCCATGGCCTTGCGGATCGCACTACCGACTGGGGGCTCTTGGGCAAAGCCGCTCTGCATCGGGGTGCCTTCCGTGCCGCCATTGTCAAACCACTGGCCGTAGGCGGGTGCGTGGAGGGACCAGGCGTTGGTGGGCACGAAGTTGCGGATTTCTAACAGAGGGATGAATTCGCTTTCGCCGGCCCAGATGACGAAGTCCTGCTTGAGTGCCAGGCGCTCTTGGCCCCAGAGTCCGCGGTTGCGTTCGCGGTGAATCGCGCGGATGCCGACGTCTCGCCAATCATCGATTACGAATTGCGCCGGGCCTTCGCCGGTGTAGCTGGTAAAGTCTATGTAGAAGGTGATCGGCGTGCCGTCCTCGGCCACGCGCATGCCATCGGGGCCTCGCTTGCTCAAGCCCACTTCGTCGAGGAGTTGGTTGGCGCGCTCGGGGTCGAATTCGGTGAAAGATTTGAGCAGGTTTTCGTTGAAGTAGGGAGAGCTGCGACCGGGATCGAGCTGCGCAGGCTCGCCGATGCCGTGGTAAACGGAGTCAATGATCGTCTGCCGGTCAATGGCGAGGGAGAGGGCTTGGCGGAAGCGTTTATCGGTGAGGTATTGGACCTTCCATTGGGAAGCAGGGTCGTTGTCAAACGCGCGGCGATTCAGGTTGGGGAAAATGGTCCATGCTGAGCGTGAGGGGTTAAACCAGTGGAGCAGCTCGTAGCCGCCCGGGTCGGTGCCTTCCATGAGGAGCGTGTAGTTGTCGAAGGACAGATTGCGCCCCTGCATGCTGGCAGACCCGGCGGACGCGGCGACCGGAATGAGCTGCGGGTGCTTCACCTCGAACATCACCTGATCAATGTAGGGGAGCTGGTTGCCCGCCTCATCGACGGCAAAGTAGTAGGGGTTGCGGACAAAGTAGATCGGAGGCGTGCCTTGCTCGGAGCGGGCGATCCAGGGATTGAGCGTAGGGCGTTCGGGGTTGGTGATGGTGTTGCTAACCGCGTTCCAGACTGCCTTTTTGGTCGAGAGGCCCATCTGCACACGCAGTTCTTCGATCTTTTCCTCGTCGCCGATTTTTTCGTGATACTGGAGCAGGTAGTGCTTGGGCATCATGAATTTGTAAAAGACGTTGCTGGCCAGCATTTCGAGGAAGGCACCATAGGGCTTGGCGAATTTGAACTTGAAGGTGTAGTCGTCGATGATCTCCACTTCGGCCGCGACGCCACCCGGGGCGAGCCAACTGGCGACTTGTCCATCGTCCAGCCCGAGTTCGACATCCTCCCAATAGAAGCGAACATCCTCAGTGGTGAGCGGGTGTCCGTCGGACCAGTGCACGCCCTTGCGCAGCGTGAAGGTCCACTCGGTTGCATCCTCATTGCGGGACCAGCTCTTGGCAATGTGTGGGACGATCGGATAGCCCATTGGTGACCAACGGACGAGGTTGGAGCCCGACAATCGCCAGCTCATGATGCCCCAGTCGTTATTCGTGCCCAGGCGCATCCAGGTGCCACCATATTCGCCAATGCCGTCGGATCCCTTTAAAACAACAGGTTCCGGGCCCACGCGCTCGGCTACTGGGGGGAGGTCGCCATTGGCAACGGCCTGGTCGATGACTTTGGATTGCCCCTTGGGCCACCAGGCAGCGGTCTCGCCCTCGGAGTAGTCCACGGCGACGTAATTTTGCGGCGGGTTATCTGGGTCGACCTCCCAGGACTCCGAGCGAAGAGCCTGCATTTTCTCGGCTATTTCGGGTGGTACTGGTAGCTTTTCGGACTGTATCTCAGGCGAGAGTGCCCAGTTTAACAGCAGAAGCAGGACATAGAAACCGACCGCGACGGCGGCAAAGAGGCCAAAAAATTTGCCAATACCTTTGAGCTTGGATCCGGAAGGGGGGAGGGACATGTGGGGGGCGAATTACCGATCTGTGTCGAGACTCGGGGTTGGGAAATTGGAAGGAGATTTGGATAGCAGCAGTAGTTTGGGCCAACTGCTAAACCATGGTTGAAAAAGCGATAATACGGGTTGCGTCGCTTTTGCTGTCAACGAATTACGGTAAAAAATTTAACTTGTTAGGCTCTGTCTCGTTCTTGTTAGGCTCGGTAGGTTTTCCATCCAGCGTATTTTTGGTTACACGTGTTATCTGGGTGGATAGAGGCCTCGCTTTGCCTTAGCATTAGGACGAATAGTCACCGCTGGGCGTATGGTGTCACCGCGATTGCGGTGGTATTTGGCTATTTGCGGCTGGTCGATTCGCGGATCATTAACTGCGGCTCCACGTGCTGCTCTTCGACGGGTTCGCTTTCGATTTTGTTATGCACCGCCTTCACTGCGAGCTCGGCGCAGCGCTCCATTTCGGCGGTGGCACTGGTGAGCTTTATCAGGCTGAAGTCGTGTGCAATTGGGGAGTCGTCAATGCCGGTAACCAGCGGCCAGTTTTCGCGAGAGATTCCCCGCTCGGCCAGGTAGTGGTAAACGCCAGCAGCTTGGCCGTCTGACTGCGCGGAAATGCCGTCGAACTTGATGTTGTTGTCGAACAGGTGCGCCATGGCGTCGTGGCCACTTTTTGTCTGATAGCCACGGGCGGGCACCGTTAGATGGTCCTTGGGCGTGATGCCGAACTCCTCGTGGGCGCGGATATAGCCGCGATAGCGCAGCGGCATGCTGAAAAAATGCGCCACTTCCTTGCAGCCGCATTCCAATAAATGTTTGGTTGTTAGGTAGGACTGCTGTTCGGCGTCGACCTGAAAATTCGTCAGCCCGAACTTCTCCATGTTGCCGTGGCATGAGAGGACGACGGGCAGGCCGCGTTTTTCAATTTCAATGACGTTTTCGGCGAGCTCTTCGTGGGCGAGACCGGCGAGGATCAGCCCATCGACCTTGCTCATGAGCTCTTCGTTGCACGCGGCGAGAAACTCCTCTTTTTTCTCAAAAAACTGCATCCACAAATTGTAGCCATTGGCGGACAATGCGCGACCGGCTGACTGGATGAATTTCAGTGACATCTCGCTGCCGGGGATGCCGACTCCGTGCAGGAACACGCCGACGGCACCTTTTCGACCGCGCTTGAGCGCCACTGCCAGGGGATTGGGGGTATAGTTAAGCTCTTTGGCGCGATCCAGAATTCTCTGGCGGGTCTTCTCGCTGACGCGGGTCGTCCCCATCCGGTTGCTTAATACTCGTGACACCAGCGCATGTGAGACGCCAACATCCTTTGCGATTTCTTTCAGGGAGGCCATTTAACTAACCGATAAAGAGCAGGCTTAGCCCCAAAAAGTCAAAGCAAATGATTAAACCCATTAATCATCAAGCGGTTCACTCGGCTAAAACCAGCTGCCGGACGAGGCTGGGGCTTGGCCGCGCTCGAAGACGGCGGTGACGCCCTGTTGTGTCGCAACGATCGTGATCTTGTCGTCCGAGTGGAATGTCACCGTGCAGGGAATGGCGCTTTGTGAGACGGGGTGCAGCGTTAGCATCTGGCGGCGGGCGTGATATTCACCCTCATAAACGGAAGGTCCACCGATGTTCATGTTGATCGTGGCGTGAAACTTTTTGCTGCCGTGAAACTCCACCACGACATCGCTCACTGCCAGCCCGACGGCGTCGCCGCTCAGTGATGTGCTGTGCCAGTGGCCGACTAGTCGTGTTTCGGTTAACAGCTTTGGCGGATGCTTACGGTGTCCCGGCGGCACGGCCCCAAGGCTGAGGCTTAGCAGAAACAGCGAAAGTATGACCAAGCGTTGCATGCCACGGGTATGGCATATAACGCCCTGGGGGTAAATGCCTATTTGGCTCCGCGCTCGACGACCGTGTTGACCAGCGTCTCGACGCACTCGACATGAGCGCTGGGCAGAATGCCATGGCCGAGGTTTACGATGTGGCCCGGAGCGTTGTTCATCGCATTGAGCAGGTCTTCGGCGGCGCGGCGGACGATTTCTGGCGAGGTGCTGAGCAGTGTGGGGTCGAGGTTGCCCTGGAGGGCAATGTTCGCCGGAGCGCGCTCACGCATCTCGGGCAGGTTGACGGTCCAGTCCATGCCGAGCACTTTGGCACCACTGGCGGACAAGGTGTCTACATGATGCGCCATGCCCTTGGCAAAGAGAATGATCGGCGCGTCGGCGGGCAGCTCATCGATGATCTGTCGGATCCAGCGCAGCGACATCTCGTGGTAGTCCACACCGGCGCACGCGCTGGCCCAGCTGTCAAAGAGCTGCACGCAATCGGCCCCGGCGGCGAGCTGCATCTTGAGGAGCTCCGCGCAGGCAGAGGCCAGCTTGGTCATTAGCTGATCGAACGTTTTGCGGTCCTGATAAAATAGCGCCTTGATGCGGGTAAAGTCCTTCGAACTGCCGCCCTCGACCATGTAGCAGGCGAGGGTCCAGGGGGAGCCCGCAAAGCCCAGCACGGCCTTTTCCTCTCCGACTTCGCTGCGCACCATTTTCAATGCGTCGGCAATGTAGGTCAGCTTTTCACTGACGGCGGAGGCGTCGTCGAGCTTGGCAATGTCGGCCGCGCTTTCGAGGGCGAAATCCATGCCGATGCCCCCCTGATCGCGGAAATGGTATGGCTGGCCCAGCGCCTCGGGCACGATGAGGATGTCGGAAAACACAATCGCCGCATCGAGCGCAAACCGCTTGAGCGGCTGCAGCGTCACCTCGGTGGCCAGCTCCGGCGTCTTGACCATCGTCACGAAGTCATACTGCTCCTTGAGCTTGCGGTATTCGGGCAGATAGCGTCCCGCTTGGCGCATGATCCAGATTGGTGGCCGGTCAACGGGCTGGCAGTTTGCGGCGGCGAGAAATCGTTCTTTGGAAGTCATTGGAGTGCGGAATGCGGATTTTTTTAGCCGCGGATGAAACGCGGATATCAGCGTGGCGGTTCGTAATTTTAGTAGATCAGTGTTTCGTAAAAGATTGGGCAGGAAAGAACGGCAACTTCACGGCGAAGTCAAAACATCCGTGTTTCATCCGCGTCCATCCGTGGCTAAAAACTGCGCCTCGCTGGCCACGACTTAATCGATCTCAATCTCCAGCGGTTCGCCGTCGGCACCGACCCAGTCACGTGGCTTGATAAAGTCCGCTAGGGCAGCTTCACGGCTGCCAGCCTCGGGTTGGTAATCGTAATCCCAGCGGACCAGCGGTGGCAGGGACATCAATATCGATTCCGTGCGCCCGCCGCTTTGCAGGCCAAAGAGGGTGCCGCGGTCGTAGAGCAGGTTGAACTCCACGTAGCGGCCGCGGCGGTAAAGCTGCCACTGACGTTCTTTGAGGCCGAAGTTGGTGTCCTTGCGACGCTCGACAATCGGCGCATAGGCATCCGGGTAGGCTTGGGCGACGCTCTTCATGAAGCCAAAGGCATGCTCGAAATTGTGCTCGTTATAGTCGTCGAAAAACAACCCGCCTACGCCGCGCGCTTCGTTGCGATGCTTGAGGTGAAAATACTCGTCGCACCATTTCTTGAAGCGCGGGTAGAGATCGACACCGAAGGGCTGGCAGGCTTGGCGCGCTGTCTGATGCCAGTCCTGCGCGTCCTCGACGAAGCCGTAATACGGGGTCAGGTCAAAGCCGCCGCCAAACCACCATACAGCCGGCTCGCCTTCCTTTTCGGCAATGAAAAAGCGGACATTGGCGTGGCTCGTCGGTGCGTAGGGGTTGCGCGGGTGGATCACCACGCTGACGCCCATTGCGCGAAAGCTGCGCCCGGCGAGCTGCGGTCGATGCGCCGTCGCGCTCGGCGGCAGGGATTTCCCCCGGACATCGGAGAAGTTGACGCCTGCCTTTTCAAAAATGTCGCCATCGGCCAGCACGCGTGATTCGCCACCGCCGCCTTCCGCGCGCTCCCACTGGTCGGCTTTAAACGGCTGGTGCGGCGCAAAGGCCTCCAGCCGCGCACAAAGGGAGTTCTGATAATCGCGGAGAAATTCGCACACGGCGTTTGGGTCGGGCTTCATGTGGTTAGGAAAAAGGAAAAAGATTAAAGGAAAAAGGAAAAACGAGTGGCGATCTTGCCTGGCCTGATCGAACCCATGACCGGGAATTTTGCTTTGTTGGCAAGCATTGGCTCCAGCCGCAGAGTGGTTTGTCTCGGTAAGGTTAAAAAACTGTATCGTAGCGGTGGATCGGAGGATGGGGTTTGCGCTTGCCGGGTGGCGTTGGTCTAAATTGGGTGGAGCATGCACCTTTACTTCATGGGAATTTGCGGGACGGCGATGGGTAACGTCGCTTTGATGATGCGCGAGCTGGGGCACCAAGTCAGCGGCAGCGATACGGGTATCTATCCCCCAATGAGCGATCTGCTGCGCGATGCGGGCGTGGAAATACTCGATGGCTGGGATGCCGAGCGCCTGGCTGGGCTCAAGCCGGACCGCGTCGTGGTGGGCAACGCCATTAGTCGCGGTAATCCCGAGATCGAATGGCTGCTTGCCTCGCGGGCCTTGCCGATTGTTTCCCTGCCTGCGCTGCTGTCGGAGACCACGCTGTCCACGCGCCAGCCCATTGTGATTACCGGCACCCATGGCAAGACGACCACCTCCGCCCTGACGGCCTTTTTGCTGCGTGAGCACCGTGCTGAGCCGGGTTGGTTGATCGGTGGTGTGCCGCGTGACTTGCCCGGTGGTGCCGAGGCTGGCGCGGCGGGGCGTCCGTTTGTGATCGAGGGCGACGAATACGACTCGGCTTTTTTCGACAAGCGCAGCAAGTTCGTGCATTACCAGCCGCGCATTCTGGCTATTAATAACCTGGAGTTCGACCACGGCGACATCTTCCGCGACTTGGCGGACATCCAGCGTAGCTTTAGCCACGTGATCCGCCTCGTGCCGCGCAACGGCTTCATCCTCTACAATGGCGACGAGGAAACACTGCGTCCGCTGCTACCGGTGGACTGGTGCCCATGCTACTCGGTCGGCGTTGGCAAGGAGTGCGATCTGCGCATCGAGAATTTTAAGGAAGACGCCAAAGGGGCCTCCTTCACCTTGCGGTGGCGAGGGACCTTATGGGACAAGGTTCAGTGGCCGATGCACGGCCTTTACAACGCGCGCAATGCTGCGATCGCCTTGTTGGCGGCCGGTCTGGCGATCAAGCCGGAGGACCCATTCTGCCCGTTGGATGTCGGCAAACTCGCTAGCTATCAAGGGGTTAAACGCCGCCAGGAATGCCTGCGCAGTGACGAGCAACTCGTCGTGCTGGAAGACTTCGGGCACCATCCGACAGCGGTCGCGCAAGTGCTGGAGTCGCTGCGTCGCCGTTACCCGGAGCACCGGATCACGGCCTGCTTCGAGCCGCGCAGCAACACCGGTGCCACGAACATCTTTCAAGACCGCTTCACCGATGCGCTCGCGCTGGCGGACGCCGTTTATTTAGGGCCCGTGTTTCGCGGTGAGCGCTACGCCGAGGACCGCCGACTAAACACCGCCGCCATGGCCGAAGAGCTCAATTCCCGCAACGTCTGTAGCGGCGCGTTTGCGGATTTCGACTCCCTGCTCGCCGAGCTGTTTGAGGCCACGCGCACGAAAACCGACCATCCGCGCTGCGTGGTCTTTTTCTCCAATGGCGGTTTTGGCGGCATCCATCGTCGCTACGCCGATGAGGCAGTGACGGCGTCAGTTATTTCAGATTTTAAGGATTAGGGCTTGAATTGTTACAATTGTAACGGGACGGTATCGATTGTTACGAAACTCCTCATGAAGCTAAAGACTGTATTTCTCGCGCTATCACTGGCCAGTGCCTTGCCAGTGCTCGCTCAAGACGAATCGCTCCCCGAACTTAGCGGGGTGGTGCCACTCTCCGAGTTGGTCAGACAAGGGGTCATTACTCAGGCCCAGGCTGATCAAATCCGCGGCTCAGCCGTGGGCATTGAACCACGCGTGACGTCGAAAAAGCATGTTCAAAAGATAACCATCTCTGGTTATGGCCAGTTTGCTTTTGCTTATGCTACGGGGCACGATGACGCCTTGCCGAACCCACCGGCCAATAGCGAGTTCTACTTGCCGAATATGATTTTTGGTGTGTCGGCGGACATCGGGTCCGGCTTCAGCACGACGATTATGGCCAACCTGGGTGCCGGCTTCTCCTCCCGCAATTACATTGAAAAGGCGTATGTGGAGAAAGAGTTTGAGGGCTACGGTAACGTCCAGGCCGGCTTCAAAAAGGCACACTTCGGCTTCGAGCAATATACGTCTTCCCGCTACCTCCCGGCTCCCAATCGCTCCATCGCCACCAGCTACTTTACCAGTAGTTTCAATCGTATCGGATCGGGGGTTTATGGAACCAGCCCTGCTGGTTTGGGGACGACCCGGCTTGGCCTGGGTGCCCGCCGTTTAGGGGTCTACTGGGCTGGAGAAATTCCTAAGATCGACGGCTTCGAATACTTTGCGGAAATCACGCAGGGGTATCAGAATTTTTCCGCGCCCTCGAATACTGGCAGCCAAAATCACATGGGCTACTCTGGCGGTATCCAATACACGCATGATTTGGACGATGGTATGCTGAAGGTCGGCGTCAACGGCACCTATATGCCTGAAGGTAACAGCTTCTCGGCCGGTGGTCTGAGCCAGTCTAATTCCATTGGCGCGGTCAATCCGTTTGCCGAAGTTAAGTATGAAGGCTTTCACTTTATTGGTGAATTCTTCGTGGCCAACGTCGAGAACGGCAAGGCCTCCTACCTCAACGGCCCAACCTCGATTACCGGTTTTAACAGTGGCGATGCGACGCCATTTGGGGGCACATTCTACGCGACCTATCTCTTTGGCGACATTGAGCCTGTATTCCGATTCTCGATGATCGATTCCAATGAGGCCGGCCTCAATCCGAGCGTAGTGACACGAGGCGTTGCCTTCGGTGGCGCATCTCCCGGCGCGGCACCCGGCACGGCCGTGCTTTCGTCCTCGGGAGTCGGTTTCTTCAATGCTGCGCAGTCCTACTACTTTGGGGTGAACTGGTACTTCCTCGGCGACGATGCCAAGATCGGTGCGGGGTATGAGTTCGTGCAGTTCGGCGGTCGCTGGATGGCCACGAGCTTTGGCGGTCCCGATGCCTCGGAAGGCATCTTCCGCGTCGCGGCGCAGGTTGTTTTCTAGGCCTTGCAGGCCCCATCGTGGTCGTTGGGTGACAATTCTCAGCGGAGGCTGGAGATTGTATCAAAAAGTATTGTAATTGCTTGATTTGCTGGTCTGTAATGGGAAGGCCAGCCAATCAATGTGATGAGTGAAAATACGCCCAAGTTACCACGCTTTGACCGCGATCACCCGCTCTGTGAGCTCGAGCCCGACATTGCGGAGAAGATCGAGCTTTACGCCAACAACAGCCAGTTTCATTCGGGTAACCGTTTGTTAAAGGACTTGCCCTCGCCGGTCTATTGGGCGGATACGCATGCGCGCCTGTCGGGGTCGTTTATCATTTCGCGATTGGGAGGCGATCGACTCAGTGACTTGATCGACATCACCACCTACCGGCGCAATCCGGAGAATTCCCGGGCCATCGCCCGCATGAATCACATCTGGACGGAGCGGATTGGCTCCTTTGCCGCCTATTGCCGGCTCAAGGCGATCGACCCGCTGCGCTTCGAAGGAGAGGACCGTGCGCGGATTTATCGTGCGCTATGTTGGCGTTGCTTGTCTTTCGAGGATGTCATGCAGGCCGAGGTGTTGACGGAGAAAGCCTACGAGGTCGATCCGCGCGATGAAACCTACTGGTACGCCAAGGCCTGCATCACCAACACCGATGAAAATTACGACCTCGCCAAGGAGTCCGCCCAACGCTCGCTGGAGGCGGATTCGCTCTACTTGCCATCGCGGTATTTGCTCGCGCGTGTCCACGAGCGCGAGGGCAACACCGAGCAGGTGGAAGCCCTGCTGCGCGAAGGCCTTACCCTGCACCATGACGGGCATTTGGCGATCCAGCTGCTTCGCATGATGCGTGAGCTGGACCGCTACGAAGATGCGTTGGAGTTGGCCCATGAGGTCGAGCGATGCATGCCGCTGCGTGATTCGAAATTTACCCAGTGGCTGCATGGCGAATATGCAGATATTTACTACGATCTTGGTCGCTACGAAGAGGCCCGGGAGCATGCGGCCCAAGGCAATGAGCATTATTACAAAAAGTTTGCCGAGCGCTTGGGCGCTATGCAGGGCGCGCCGCAAAAGAAGCGTCTGCCGGTGAGCTCGGTCCGCCAACAGCGTAGAACCTGTGGCCCGGCGACGCTGGCCAGCATTGCCCGCTATTGGGGCAAGCCCGTGGAGCAGTCGGAGATCATTGAGGAGATTTGGCACGATGGCACCTTCGACTGGAAGGAGCGCCGATGGGCAGAAGACCAAGGCTTTGTCGTGCGCGAGTTTCGCGTCACTTGGGAGTGCACGCAGCAACTCATCGATGCGGGGTATCCGTTTGCCGTGATGACGGCGGGTGCGGACTATTCGCACCTGCAGGCAATCATTGGCTACGACGCGGTCCGCGAGTGTGTGGAAGTGCGTGAGCCGGGATCCTCCACGCATGTGGATTACATCCAGGATAAATTTTTTGAGAACAACGGGTGGGTCGGGCCGCGCGGTTTGGTTTTCGCACCGGCGGAAGAGGCCGAGGCCCTGCGTGCACTGGAGCTGCCGGATGATGCGCTCTACGACTTATGTTACGCCATGAACCGCGCTCTGGAAGGCCACGACCGCGGCCGCGTAATACAGATTTTTGCGCAACTCCAAGAAACGGCACCGGACTCGTTTTTAACGCACTCCGCAAGCCGCCTGATTGCCAACTACGATGCCGATACTCCGCGCGGCTTGGACGCCGTGCGTGCTTTGCGCAAGGAGTTTCCTAAGGCGACGAGGCTCCAATTGGCGGAATTGTCCTACATGCGCACGGAGAATACTTGGGGCGAGTGTGTGGATTTTCTGCAGGAGCTGACCAAGGAGAAGGAAGTTCACCCGACGGTTCGCATGGAGCTCGGCCGACTGCTGATGGACGATGTGCGTCGCTCAGGCGAAGCTGAAAAAGTGCTGTGGAAATGCCAGAGCCAGCACGCCGGATCGTCCGCAGTGATTCAGAGCCTGGCCGATTTACTTTGGGGGCGCCGTGAGCGGGAAACGGCGTTCGAGGCATATCGTTTTGCCTTCACGCAGGACTACTTAAATGAAGGTCGGGCGCGGGCATTCTTCCAGGCGGCCCGTTTTTTCAAGCGCGGCGAAGAGTCGCTGGAGCTGCTGCGCCAGCGAGTGGAGCGGCACGGGAAATCCTCGGGAGAGCCGGCCATCACACTGGCTGATATGCTGCGCTTGATTGATCGCGACCAGGAATCGATGGAGGTCTTTGAAGAGGCGACTCAAAAGCGGCCGGAGGATTATGCGCTGCTGACGGCCTTTGCCTCGCGCTGTATTGACTGGCGGCAGCTCGACCGCGCCGGTGAGCTACTGGAACGGGCCAAGGGCAAGGTTCACGAAACGGAGTGGTTGGAGTTGTCGGCACGCTTGGCGACCTCTCGCGGCGACTACGAAACCGCACACGATCTGTATGCCGAGGCCGTCGCTCGCAACGAGCGTAACGTCGTATTGCAGCGCGCTTATACTACGGCGATGCACCGCATCCACGGCGTTTCGCACGTGGTCGAGTATTTGGAAAAGCTCTGCCAGCGTTATCCTTACAACAATGAGTTGAACGAACTTTACATCAGCTGGCTCAAAGATGTGGACGCGGTTCAAGGGGAAATGGCTTGTCGTCGCTTGCTCGAATTTCACCCGAACAACCATTGGGCGCGTCGTGAGCTGGCGATTGCGTTGGAGAACCAGGGTAAGATTTCCGAAGCCGTTGTTATCGCGGAGGCTGGTCGGGATAATGACAAGATGGCGCCGGCGTCCTATACCGTGCTGGGCGATCTGTATGAGAAGGATATCCGGTTCGCCGAGGCGGCAAAATGCTATCAGCGAGCGATTGAGCTGGATGTCGACAACCGCTTTGCCATTAGCCGGCTTTGCGCATTGGCCAACAATCACGCTGAGACGGCGGAGTTCCTGGATTTCGTTTGGAAGCAGATTCAGACGCAGACGGTATTTGGCGATAGTTTGCTGGAGTTTCGCAATCAGGCCATCGATGTCATACCGGCGGACGACTTGCTCGCGCGCTTGCAGGATGCGCTTAGTGAGCGGCATGATTTGTGGCACTGCCACGCGGTGATTTGCTACCAACTACTGGACATGAACCGCATCGACGAGGCGTGCGAGGTGGCTGAACGCTGTTGCGAACGTTTTCCGCTGGTGCCCGGTTCGTTTGCCAATCTGGCACGCATCGCCAGCTACCAGGGAGATTTGGCGAAGGAAATTGAAGGGCTCGAAAAAGCCCTGGAGCTCAACCCGCATTGGCTTGAGATTATCGAGCGACTCATTGATGCCTATGGGCTCGCGAATCGCGGCGAGGACGAGCGCGAACTCATTGAGCGCTCGCAGCGGCTGTTGCCCAATGCGCATACTTTGCATGGATACCTCGCTGCCTGGCACGCTCGCCGCAGTGATACCCAGACGGCGATTGCCGAGCTGGAAAAGGCGCTGTCGCTGGAGCCCAATTATCCCTACGGCTGGTCGCGCCTCAATGAGTGGGGCAGCCACGAGGAATGCGTCAAGCTGGCCCGGGAGATTGCGGAAGACCGCCCTGGTCAGGCCAACGTCTGGCTAATGCTGGCGCACGTACTCACCAAAGAAGATGAGCGGCCCGAGCGCGAAGCGGCCCTGCAAAAGGCCGTCGAGCTGGAGCCCTGGAATCTGGATTTTGTCGACGAGCTCGCACAGCATTATGCCGCGGTCGGAGATTACGAAAAGGCGCTGTTGGTTGCGAGTCCGGAAAGCCACCGCGAGGCAATGCCTTTTCCGATGAAGGGGCGTCAGGCGTGGATCATTTGGGAAAGTGGCAAGCACGATGAAGCCATCCGGTTGATGCAGGACATCCTCAGCGCAAACCCCAGCTATTGGTGGGGGACGGCGCGCTTGTCCGAGTGGTATTCGGCGGAAAAACGTTTCGACGAAGCATTGGAGCTGGCCGAAACGATGACTACGCGCTGGCCTCGCAATCATGTTTCCTGGGGGTTCAAAGGCAAAGTGTTTGGCGACCTCAAGCGGACTAAAGAAGCCGTGGAATCGCTGAAGCAGGCACTCACACTGGAGGCGGACTACCACTGGGCATGGGACACGATCGAAAACCTCGCCGCGCGCGATGAGATGGAAGCGCTGGCGCTGGAGATGGCGGAACGTTGCCCCGGCCAGTCGCACCCTTGGATGATGCTGGCCCGCGCGATGGACGAGCAGAACAAGATTAATGAATGCCTGAACGCCATTGACGAAGCGTTGCGCCGAGACGCCCGCCTGATCGAAGCGATTGACTACAAGGCTGTCTTGCTCACGCGGGCGGGCCGCTTCGATGAGGCACGCGAGGTGTGTATGCCGTCGGCCTTTGGTGATAATCCGCCCTTCAATTTGCTCGGGCGTCGCGCCTGGGTGCTAGCCCAGGAAGGTAAGCTACAAGAGGGGCTCAATGAGATGAAAGAAATTTGGTCGCAGCATCCCGAATATTATTGGGGTGGTGAATTGGTGCTTACCTGGTTGCGCGAACTGGAGCGTTGGAGTGATCTCTCTCGCGAGGCTGAGCGCTTTAGTCAGCAGTTCCCGGATGAAGCCATGGGTAAAGGCTATGGGGCGATTGCGGCCGATGAGAAGGGTAACTTTGGTGACGCCAAGCGATTGCTTCGCGAAGCTCTGGAAATCGATGAAGGCTATTTGTTTGCGGCAAACCGCCTCTTTTATCTGCACTACGATTCGCAGGAGACAATCAAAGCGGAGGAAGTGAGCAATCGCTACAGCGAGACCTTGGGCGAAGTCCGTACCATGTTGTTCGATGCGCTCATCGCTGTGCAGCGTGGCCGCTGGAAAGACCTGAAACCGCTGTTGCCCAAACTCGCGGTGGAGAGTGACTTGGAGCGTGAACAACTGCGCTATCTCTACGAGCGCATGAAGGCGCGTTCACGGGGCGGCATGTTGATCAAAGTCTTCTCGCGCATGGCACGTAGTGGTGAAATTTCCGAAGTGTCGCTGCGTGTGCTGGTCGAGATCAAGGTGGAGAAGCGGCAGCTCAACATTACCCAGCTTATCGAAAATGTCTCTGACGAACGGCGGGTTGGCGCATTGCAGACTTACTTTTACCAAGTCAGCAATGGCAATCTAACCACGCGGCAGCTGAATCGTATTTATAAAAAGTATGCGGAGTTGGGACGAGCGGATAACGTTGCCTGGGGCAATATTGGGCGCTGCCTGATCGAGGTGCGTCGCTACCACGAGGCCGTGCAATGGTTGAGCGATTGGCGGGAGCGCGACATCGAACTGTGGATGCTGAACAATTTACTCTTTGCCCACATCGCGCTGGGGGACTGGCAGGCGGCGGACGAAGTTGCCGCTGCGCAAGTCAATAACCGGTCCATTCAATTCGGCTCCGACCACCCCTTTGGCTACCTGGCGCTGCGCACTGCGCAAGCCGGCGATTATCAGCAGTCAGAGGCGTTGCTCCGCTGCGTAGCCAATGACAACGCCGACTACCTTCGGATTCTGACCAATTCCGGTGCCCGCCTGCTAATTGGATTGCAGGAAGACATTGACCCGGTGGTGCGAAAGAATCGCACGCGCAATCGCCTTAAGGAAATCTACAATCAGTCCAGTGACGATGGCTGGTCCCGGCCCGAAGCAGCGAACCTGATGCGTCTGGTGATGGAGGCCATCCGGGCGAACGAGCCAAAGGCAGTTTCTTTTGTCGATGGCTACTACGTGTGGATGATTCGGGTGCGCCATGTGTTGTGGAAAATTAATTACACGGGTTGATGTACATTAACTTTGCATCGCAAAGCTTAATGGCGGGTTGCCTAGGTAAGACACTCGCGGCCCAGCAGCCACAAGGTGTCGGCGAGGCGGTTTAGATATTGCAATAATACTGGCCGCACGACGCCACCTTTGGATTGCAAAGTAACGACCATTCGCTCTGCGCGGCGACAGGTCGTTCGCGCTTGGTCAAAAAACGCCTGCACTAGGTTTTCGCCGGGAAGAATCCAGCCCTCGAAACCGCCGGTCTGTGCTTCCAGCAGCGCGACCATCTCATCGATTCGCGCCAGGTTATCCTCAGTGATCGGGTGCTTGGCTTTGTCGAGATAGCGATCCTGGTCGGAGTTGTCCACTGCGAGTTCGGCCATGAGGCTGATGAGCTCATGCTGAGTTGCGAGGATAAACTCGCGCGCCCGGCTACCCTGGGCGTGTGCGCGGCAGAGGCCGAGCGCGGAGTTTAACTCGTCCACCGAACCATACGCGGCGACGCGGGGGTGGTCTTTCGCCACACGTCGACCGAACACCAAGGACGTGGTTCCCTGGTCGCCGCGTTTGGTTGCAATGGACATCGTCGGGGGAGGATTATTGGCTAAAGTTCTTCAACGGCCACTTCCATGCGCTTGCCGTTGATGGTCAGCGCATATTGGCGGGCGTTTCCTGATTCGGCTTTGGCGGCTGCCGGCTGCGCTGGTGCAGGTTGGGCCGGAGCAGCGGGTGCGGCGGCCGGTTGTTCGCTTTTCGGCTTGTTCTTGTTTTTATAATGCGTGGCCAGCTGCTGCGGGAACATCGCCTGGATGACGCAGTGTTCGTCGTCGTCGGGGATGTTGGCATCCTGCAGTTGCTTGCGCAGATCGGCCATCATGGTGTGGTTCGAGCCGGGGGCTTCCACGGGACGGCAGGTTATGGGATCCTTGCCAGCCTGCTTGGCGGCGAGCTTTTGAATCTCCGGATTCACCGGTGCCGGGGTGACTCCATAATAGCCGAGCGCGATGTCGGCGGCTTGCGGAGAGATTTGCTTCCAGCGGCCGAATTTCACGTTGAGGAACGCCTGCATGCCGACGATTTGCGATGTCGGCGTAACGAGCGGAATCCAGCCAAGCGCTTCGCGAACAACGGGTATCTCCGCAAAGACTTCGTCGAACTTATCCTCCATCTTTTGCTGCGCTAGTTGCGTGCGGAAATTGGAGAGCATGCCGCCAGGCACTTGGTAGAGCAGGGTGTCGCTGTCGACGATTTCGTTCGTGTGCGAGGTGAATTCCGACAACTGCTTATAAACACCATTCAGGTGTGCGCGCACGCGGCCGAGGCGCTCGATGTCTTCCGTAGAAAAGTCCGGGCAGCGCTCGTGCTCCTTTAGCAGCGCAAGCATGCGCACGGTGTCGGGCTGGCCGGTGCCGTTGGCAAAGGGAACCACCGAGCAGTCAATGGCGTCTACCCCGGCGTCCACCGCCGCCAGGTAAGTCGTGGCGCCGAGGCCGGCGGTGTCGTGCGTGTGAATCCAGACTGGGATGTTGATCTGCTTTTTGAGCCCCTTGATAATCGCCTGAGCGTGCATTGGGGGAATCAGCCCGGCCATGTCTTTTAAGACGATCGCGTCGCAGCCCATCTCTTCCAACTGGCAACCGAGCTCGATAAATTTCTCCGTCGTGTGGACGGGGCTCGTGGTGTAGCAGATGGTGCCATGCGCCTGCTTGCCCGCGGCCTTGGCGGCCTCGATGGCAGTCAGCATGTTGCGCGGGTCGTTGAGCGCGTCGAAGATACGGAAAATGTCCATGCCGTGCTTGGCGGACATGTTGATGAATGCGGTCACGACCTCATCGGGAAAGTGCGCGTATTGCACAATGTTCTGCCCGCGCAGAAGCATCATGTGCGGTGTCTTGGGGCAGGCCTTCTTGAGGGCATCCAGGCGGTCAAAGGGGAACTCGTCCAAGAAGCGCAGGCCGGAGTCGATCGTCGCACCGCCCCAGGTTTCGAGCGCGCCAAAGCCGATGGCATCGAGGTCCTCGCAAACCGGCAGCATCTGCTCGGTCGTCATCCGGGTGGCGGCGAGGCTTTGGTGACCATCGCGCAAGACGTTGTTATTGAAGATAACTTTTTTCATGGTGGCTGGATTATTAGAAAATTGAATAATAATCGGCGCGAAGATTCAATAATATTATACGCGAAATCTCTGCTATGAGCCGCGCTAATCAGCACCTTAACCAACGCCATGGGACCAGCAACGTGGCAATCGAGCTCAGCGGCATCAGAATCGCCGCGAGCAGTGGGTGCATCGCGCCAGCCAGACAGAGGGAGACGGCGATGAGGTTGTATGCGATCGCGAGCGCAAAAATGGCGTTCACCGCCTTGCGCCGTTGCTTGGCTAGGCGCAGCAAGCTGGGCAGGCAGTCCATGCTGCGTCCGAAGAAAAAGAAATCTGCCGAGGCTTCAAGCAGGCTGCGATCGACGATAGGCGTGCCGCGGCAGATGGCGCGGTCGAAGGCCAGCCGATCGTTGGCGCCATCGCCGATCATCAGGGCAGAGTCTGGCGCAAACTCACCGATCCAGTCCGCCTTGTCGTCCGGCGAACATTGCCCATGGGCCTGGGGGGGCTCGATGCCGAGTTGCGTCGCGATGCGGGTGACGTTGGCGGAGGCGTCGCCGCTGAGAATGGCGATGTTAAAACGCTCCTCCTTCAGCCAGTCGATGGCCTCGCGTGCGTCGTCGCGAATGTCTTCCTCGAAGTGAAATGTGGTTAAGAGCGTGCCGTTGCAGCGGAGCTCGGTCGCGCCATCTACTTTGCATGGCAAAGCTTGGCTATCGGGTTGGGGCGACCAACCGGCCTTGCCCAGGCTCCAGGTGTTACCATCGTTCGAGATGAAGTATACGCCATGGCCGACCATCTCCTGATTCGGTGTTTCGATCGGGTGCAACTGAAGTGAAGGATAGCGCAGCAGCAGGCTTTCGCGAATGGAGCGGGCGACCGGGTGCAGGTTGTTATCGACGAGGCGGTAAAGCGCCAGTGAGGCAGTCGAGCTAAGGCGGTCCAGCACACCGGCGTTGATCAGGCGAGGCGTTTCGAGCGTGATCGTGCCGGTCTTATCAAAGACGACCGTGCGCACTTGGCGCAGGCGTTCCCAGATGTCGTTATTGCGGATAAAGAGTCCGTCACGTCTTAACTTTGTCTGGCAAAGTTCGTCCGTCATTGGCAAGGCGACACCGAGGGCGCAGGGGCAGGAAACAATCAACACCGAGATGAAGACCTGTAGCGCATTGATCACCCCACCACCCAGGGCCAGCCACGCAAGCCCGCCAACGGCGGCGATGGCCAGCACGAGCACGATGTAAACGCTCAATACTTTCTGCAGACGCTTGGCCTGAAAGTCTTCCTTGGGCGGCTCGAGTAAGCGGGCGAGTAAGCTGTCTTGCCATGCTTCCTCGGCCGTCATGGCGACAGCGCTCAGGCCGACATTGATTGCGCCAGCCGGGGCTATCTGGCCGTCCAGCCAGGCAACCGGATCGGGCTCGCCGTTGATCCACTCCAGGCTGAGCGAGGCATTGGTCTTCAGGCGCGCGCTGACGGGGTTGATCTCGCCCGGCGCGATCACGTAGGCATCGCCGCGCTTGACCTGCTCAATGGGCTTGCGTGCGCCATCTTCGGGACCGCCGTAGATCGTCACGTATTGGCTTTCGGTCTGCCGGCGGTTCAGGTGTTGCCGATTTTTTTCGAGCGCATACTCCTGCAGCCAACGGCCACAGAGCATAAGAAAGACGAACGTCGCCACGAAGTCGAAGTAGATCATGTGCGCGGCGCCGGTCAGCCATCCGGTAATAGAGCCGAGATAGGCCGCGCCCAAACCGAGGGCGATGGGGAAGTCGATCGACAATACTTTGTGTCGCAAAGCTTGACTGGCGCGCTTGAAGAAATAACTGCCGCCGATCACGAGGCTGAGCGTCGCGAACAACGCGCCAAGCATTGAGAAGAGCGGCGCAAGAAAGTAATCCGAGGCCATGCCGAGATAGCTCGGTAGCGTGAACAGCATCGTGTTCATTAGCAGAAATCCGCAGATGCCAACGCGTTGGGCGATGCTACTGGAGGCGCTTGACTTAGTGTCCTTGGCGGGCTCGGGAACGACTTCGTAGCCAAGTTTTTGCAGCTCGCGGGCGAAGTGCGCGGCGTCAAATTCTCCTACGTGCCAGCGGGGGCGGATGGCGCCTTTGCGCGCATCGATATTGATGGAGCGCGCGCCGGGCTGGGCGTCATACACCGCTTCGATTAGCCACACACAACCCACGCAGGAAATGCCGCGCACGCCAAAGGTTGCCTCGGCAATACCGTTCGTCGCTGACTCCTCGGCTTTGGCCATGGCCTCCTGTAGCCAGGTGACGTCCACCGTGCGAAATGCTCGCGAGCCGACGGGCGGCGTGGCTTGGCTGCCCTTCAAATCATAGAAGCGCGTGAAGCCGACATCGTGCAGCATCTGGAACACATACTCGCAGCCATGGCAGCAAAAACGCTCTTGCGCCTTCGGCTGGAAGGGCGTTCCGCAGTGTTCGCAATGCGCTTTGGTGGAGGTGGCCATGATGGCTTATTCGGGCTGCTCAGTTGCGCTGGCGGTTTCGACCGGAACGCGTTCGGTCGGGTGCTTCTGTGCAATGACGATCAGCGTAGTCCATGCGGCGATGAGCAGGATGAAGGCGAGTGTCACGGGGACCCACAGCGGGATGCGCAGGCCGCGAGGTTTATTCTCCTGATTCATGTTGCTTGAAGAGCTTGGGATCGGGGCCGACGAATTCTGTTTCGCGGGAGATGATCGTTTTGCCGTCGGGGTCGATCAGCTCGATGCTCACGGGGAACTTGCCGGTGTAGTCTTCCTTGGTGATGGAGACGACGACAGGCTGCACCAGTTCGCCCATAGACTCGACGGTGATGGGTTCATCCGTGCCAACAAATGTCACCGTTTGTCCGGCGGCCTCAGCGTGGATGGTAAAGTTTTTCTCCGCGTCGTCTTTGTTTATGATGCGGACCATGTATTGGTTGCGAAGGCCGGTCTCCGTTATGAAGTAAGGCGAGCCAGTCATGCGGACCACGTTCATGTTTGCGCTCGTGAGCTTTGTCGCGGAGAAAGTCATTGCGGCTAGACCCAGCAGCATGAGCGCACCGTAGAGAAAGAGGCGCGGGCGGATAATGCGCTTCTTTTTACCGGCCAGTCCGTTGAGCGAGTCGTAGCGAACCAGGCCACGGTCTCGACCGAGCTTGTCCATGATGGCGTCACACGCGTCAATGCAGTTCGAGCAGCCGATGCACTCGATCTGCAGGCCTTGGCGGATGTCGATGCCCGTGGGGCAAACTTGCACGCAGCGGCGGCAGTCAATGCAGTCGCCAATGTCGGTCTTTTTGGCGGGGCCTCGCGGTTCGCCGCGGATTTCATCGTAGCCGATGACGATGGAGTCGTCGTCGATGAGTGCGGATTGTAGCCGACCATACGGGCAGATGACGAGGCAGAGTTGTTCGCGAAACCACGAGAAGTTAAAGTAGATGATCGTTGTCGTGATAATTATAAACAGGAACGCACTCCAGTGCTCCAACGGGCTGTGCGTCATCATTCCATAGAGGTTGCGCATCGAGACAAAGTAGGAGAGGAAGATGTGCGCAATGATCAGCGACACGATAATGAACAGCCCGTGCTTGATGACGCGCAGCGTCGCCTTGTGCGCATCCCAGTCTTTGCGGTCGAGCTGTTTGCGCTTGGTATGGTCGCCCTCAATCAGCCGCTCGATGCGGCGGTAAACGTGCTCCAGGAACACTGTCTGCGGGCAGGCCCAGCCGCACCAGAGGCGCCCGAACAGCGCGGTGACGACATACAGCGAAAAGCCCAAGCCTGTGATGAAAAAGAACGCCATCCACATGTCCTGAGCGGCGAAGGTGAGGCCGAATAGGTGGAAGCGCCGCTGGGCGACATCGAGGAACACCGCCGGGTAGCCATTGATGGGAATCCATGGCAGCGCGATGTAAACCAGGATCAGCAGCACTGCGGTTACTCTGCGAAGCAAAGTAAACTTACCGCTGACGTCCGCCGGGTGCAAGAAGAAGCGCGATCCGTCATCGTTGATCGTCGTAACGGATTCCCGGATCGGCTTCTTGTTGCTGGCGGGGGCGCTCACTTAAGAGCCCTCGCTTTCTGCGGCGGCGCGGAGTGTTGCTTCGTCGTTCTTGCTCAGGACGTAGGCGACGACTTCGGCGATCCGCTTTTGGCCCAACATCGTGCCCCAGGCCTGCATGCCTTTATCCGGCACGCCATTGTAGATGGTGTTGTAGATGGAGGACGGCGCAGCGCCATGCACCCACTCGCCATCGACGAGGTTGAAGCCGATGCCGCCTTGCAGGTTGGCCCCATGGCAGGGACTGCAGGTGGACTGGAAGGTCTTCTCGCCCGCTAGCACGAAGGACGGGTTCTTGCTCATGTCCCAGAACATTTCGTTGTTGGTCACGTCAATGGAGTTGGCCAGGCGAATGGCGTCGATCTTCTTCATCTCGGACTCGACGCGCTCCTGGTTACTTTGCGATCCAGAGTAATACTGGCTGAACATGAAGTAACCGCCGGCAAAGATGATGGCGCCATACAGCGTGAGCAGCCACCAGCGCGGCAGGCGTTGGTCATATTCCTGAATGCCGTCGTAGGTGTGGTCTTTGAGGATGACGCCTTCGGGCAGGTCTTCTGGTTTTACGTCGCTCATGCTTTGGATTCCGATTCTCCGGGTTGGTCTTCCAGGGGAAGGTTGCCCATGTGCTCCACGAAGTCCTTCTTGAAGCAAAGGGCGCGAATGGTAATGGCCATGAACACGCCAAAGGTCAGCCAGAAGGAAATGACGGGAACAATGTTCGTCCAGTTGTCGTAAATGATGCGCTTAAACATAGTCGTTCTTTCGGTTAGTGGTTGGCCGGAGTTGCCGTGGCAACGGATTCGAATGGCAAGGAGGTGTCGGGTTTATCCTGTTTGGGCACCTTGGTGTTGTCCTCGAAGGCACCGAGTTTTTGCAGGTAGGCGATGAGCGCGACGATCTGCTTGTTGGGCTCCACGAAGACGCCGCTTTCGGCGAGGTCGGCCACGATCTCGTTGGCCTGCAGATTGTATTCCGCCATGACTTCTTCTTCGGATAGGCCGATGTCGTAAGGCACGCCGAGCATACGCATCGCGTTAATCTTCGACATGAGCGTTCCGGTCTTGGCGTCCTTGGCGATGAGCCACGGGTAGTTTGGCATGTTGGAGCCGTCAGACACTTGGCGCGGATCCATGAGGTGGAGGTAGTGCCAGTCGTTGGAGCGTTTGCCAATGCGCATCAGTTCGGCCCCGGACTGGATATCGCCGCCTTCGCGGGCGAGGTCCGGCCCGGTGCGCTTGGAGCCCCACTGGAACGGGTGGTCATAAATGGATTCACCGAGGCGCGAGTAGTCGCCGTAGCGGAGGATGTCGGGCGTCATCGTGCGGATCATCTGCGAGTGGCAGTTGTAGCAACCCTCGCTCACGTAGATGTCGCGGCCGGTCAGCTCCAGCGAGGTGTAGGGGATTTGCAAATGCCCCTCAATGTTCTCGGCGCGTTGCATGGTGACCGTGGGGATGATCTGCACCATGCCACCAATGGCTGCGGCGATGACGGTCAACACGGTAAAGGTCAAGCCGTGCTCCAGCAGTTGGTCATACCACTCGCTCCACTTGGCGCCGCTGAACTCGAAGTGCGAGATCGCCGCCAGCGTAAAGACGCCGGTGAAGAAGATGCCCGCGAGGAACGCCACGCCTTGCCCGAAGATCATCACCGCGGCCGAGCCAAGGATCAGCACGCTGTAAACGACGGGCGGGTTCAGGTAACCGCGGAACTTCGTGGCGCTGCCGGTCATTTCCTTCATGGCGGATTCCACTTCGACCGTGCCGTTGACCGGCTGTCCGCCCTTGGCGGTTTTCCAGAGGTTATAGGCCATCATGAAGAAGCCGATCAGGTAGAGCCCGCCGCCGATCACACGGAAGAGCATCATCGGGCGGATGGCCTGCAGCGTGTCGAGGAAGTTCGGGTAGGCGAGCAGGGTGCCCTGGTCAACGGTGCCGTTGAGCATGAGTCCTTGCGTAATGCCGGAGACCCACATGGCCGCTACGTAGAGCAGGATGCCGACCATGCCCAACCAGAAGTGCATGTTGGCGAGGTTCTGCGAGTAAAGCTTTGTATTCCAAAGTCTCGGTGCGAGCCAGTAGAACATCCCGGCGGCCATGAAGCCATTCCAGCCGAGCGTGCCACCGTGCACGTGACCGATCGTCCAGTCCGTGTAGTGCGAGAGCGCGTTAACGGATTTGATCGAAAGCAGCGGGCCTTCAAAAGTCGCCATGCCGTAGAAGGTGACGCCGGCGGCGAAGAACTTGATCACCGGGTCGGTGCGCAGCTTATCCCACGCGCCGCGCAGGGTAAGCAGGCCGTTGAGCATGCCGCCCCAGCTGGGAGCCCAGAGCATCAGGCTGAACAGCATCCCCAGCGTTTGCAGCCAGCCGGGCAGGGCGGTGTTGAGCAAGTGGTGCGGACCGGCCCAGATGTAAATGAACACCAGCGACCAGAAGTGAATGACCGAGAGACGGTAGCTATATACCGGACGGTTGGCCGCCTTCGGCACGAAGTAATACATGATGCCGAGGATCGGCGTCGTTAAAAAGAACGCCACGGCGTTGTGCCCATACCACCATTGGACAAGCGCGTCCTGCACGCCGCCAAAGATCGGATAGCTGTGCGTGAAGCTTGTCGGCAGCGAGAGGTGGTTGACCACGTAGAGCATCGTCACGGTGACGATGGTCGCGATGTAGAACCACAGCGCGACGTAGAGGCTCTTCTCGTTGCGCTTAGCGAGCGTCCAGAAAAAGTTCGCGGCGAAGACCAGCCAGATGACGGCGACAAGGATATTGATCGGCCAGATCAGCTCGGCGTATTCCTTACCGCGGCTGTAGCCCAGCGGGAGGGTGATGGCCGCCAGCACGATAATGCCCTGCCAGCCCCAGAAGTGAATCTTCGATAGCAGGTCGGACGCCGTGCGGCAGCGGCACAGGCGCTGGGTGGAGTAATAAATGCCCGCGAACATCATGTTGCCAACAAACGCGAAGATCGCGGCGTTGGTGTGTAGCGGGCGGAGGCGGCCAAAGGTCAGCCACTCCATGTTAAAATTCATCCGCCAGAAGTTTAGCTGCGACGCGATGAGCACGCCGGCTCCAAGGCCAACGAGCGCCCAGATGACGGATGCAACGAGGAACCACCGGACGGACTTGTCGTCGTATTCGATGGTCGTGGTGTTGGTGCTTTTTACGGTGCTCACTTGCGAATGGCCTCCACGGGTTTTTCGACAGCAAAGGGGCGCAGTGACTCCTGCTCCATGCTGCGATGCGTTTCCGTTTGCCGGTCCCGCCAAAACAGAAACAGAAAAAATCCGGCGAGCAGGGTGCTCAGGAATACGGTTAAGAGTAAGATTTCCATGGGCTAAAACTAGTTGAGGGTGAAGGGGCAGTCCTGCTTGCCGACGCGGTGTGGGCAGCGGAAGATTTCCTGGCTAAAAATCCACGCCAGCGCTTCGTTGATTGCCTTAAGCGAGTTCTCGCGGTCGAAGTCATTAAACTCCTGTTGGGCGTCCCAGCTGTCGTGCATGATGGCACCAAATGCGCGGATGCCGGCCTCATGCAGCTCCAGGCAAACGTGGCCGCGCAAGCGGTTCGTCTGGCAGGCGCAGGTCACACCGAGTATCTGGCGCAGCTCTACTTTTTGGTTTGCAGTGCCGCAGTGGCAGGCGGGCTGGCTGCCGCTGATGCGCTCCAGCACGCGGTCAAACACGCCCTCCAGAAAGGCGACCGGCACCGAGCCCTCACACTCTGAGCGATCGGTCGGAGGGGGCAGGTCGCTCTCCATCAACCAGTTCTCAATGATATGATCCCGGTTGTCGCGGAGGTAGCTCGTGAGGCGTTTATTCATGGGTTGATTTTCGCATAAACCCGCCTAGATTGTCTCCGCATATCCTGACCAACACTGCGCAATTATTCGCATCGCACCCTGTATGAAACTCGCTAATAACCTCGATAAGCCCCAGGCCGCCGGAGACCCTGCTTCTGAGCGCTCGCGCCAGGCTACGGCTCTGCTCGAGGAGACGCAGATCTTCAAGGATTACCAGAAAGCATTCCGCAAAGCCACGGGCTTGCCGCTGGGCATTCGGCCGATTCAGTCCTACGAAAACGCCCTTTCCGGGCAGGCCGACGAAAATGAATTTTGCAAGCTGATGGGCCGCACCAACGTCGGCTGCGCCAATTGCCTGAAGATGCAGGAGCAGCTGGAGCAAGAGGCCGGCCTCGAGCCCAAGAGCCTGCATTGCTTTGCCGGGTTGTGCGATACGGCGGTGCCCATTCGCGTGGGTGACCAACTGATCGCCTTTTTGCAGACGGGTCAAATCCTCCTCCACCAGCCCAATGAGCAGGAGTTTTCGCAGACCACGAAGCAGATTTTAAAGTGGGGCAGCGAGGTCAATCTCAAGCACTTGCAGGAGGCCTACTTCAACACCAAGGTCCTCGACCGCGGGCAATACGAGGCGATGATCGCGCTGCTGTCGACCTTTGCCGAACACTTGGCGACGATCAGTAACAGCATCGCCGTGGAGGAAAGCGACGCCGACCCAATGCTGGTGGCCAATGCCAAAAAATACATCCAGGACCGTTACCAGGAGCAACTTTCGCTCGACGACGCCGCGAAAGCCGTCAACGCCAGCACGCGCCACTTTTGCAAAGTCTTCAAGCAGGCGACGGGTATCACCTTCACGGATTATCTGGCCCGCGTTCGGGTGGAGAAAGCCAAGACCATGCTCACCAACCTCAATCTGCGCGTCAGCGAGATCGCCTTCGAAGTCGGCTTTGACTCCATCTCGCAATTCAACCGCAGCTTTAAGCGCGTCGCTGGCCACACCCCTACCGAATACCGTCGTCTCAAAGCGCGGGCAGGGTAGCGTATTAGCACCAGTTGTATGAACGTTACGGACTCAGTTTTTCTCTTGGTGGTGATGCTTGTTTTGGCGGCTGTGCCGAGCGCGAGTGTCGCCTTGGTCGTTGTGCGCTCAGCCACACACGGGTTTGCGCATGGTGCTGCCGTGGCCTTGGGCATCGTGTTGGCTGATGTCCTTTTTGCGCTGCTCGCGATCCTGGGGATGACGGTCATTGCCGAGACGATGGGCTCGCTATTTGCAATCGTGAAAATCCTGGGCGGCGGGTATTTAATCTGGGTCGGCGTGAGCCTGCTGCGCGCCCCCAAGCCCAAGCCGATTAGCGCGTCGGGCAGCGCTGCTGCCGCCTCATGGATGGCTAGTTTAGCTGCGGGCTTCGTGCTCACCCTGGGCGACCTGAAGGCGATCCTGTTCTACGCCAGCTTGTTCCCAGCCTTCGTCAACATGCAGTCGCTGGCACCGGTGGATATCGGGCTGATCCTGATTGTCACCGTGCTCGCCGTAGGCGGCGTCAAACTGATCTACGCCTATGCCGCCCGTCGTATTGTGGGCAAGTTATCCGGCCGGGTAAACAGCGCGTTGCCCCGCCGTCTGGCAGGCTGCGCCATGATCGGCTCGGGCGCTTATTTGGTTTCGAAAAGCTGACGCCGCTCGCGCGCTCCTAAAGCACGACAACCGAAGCAACTGAGCCAAAATAAGGTTTGCCCTACTGTTGTTTTGGAAAAGCCACTACTGTTGTTTTGCGAATGCCCTGCCGGTGTTTGGAAAAACAGAAATCGGTTGATTATGAAACCAATTCTTAATTCTCTTACAGTTGTTGCTTAATAGCTTGTTAGAAAGATTTGAAGACGTAAGTGATATTTACAAATTCATGATAAAATTATATACTATCTATTTATTCTCAATAATTGTATGTTTGGGGCAAAGTTCAACAACACTTTGGACGACAATTGAAGAAGCTAGCACCTCCTCTTATGCGCGTCCAGATATCACTGGGGTTGCGACTGTTTTGGCACCTGGCATTGAAGACAAACTACTAGAATCTAAGAATGTAGTAGCGATTAACGATCTCCGATATGCTGTGCCAGTCAGGACCGATAAATATTGCTATCTATACATGCAGATTTCATTAGCCGGTGAGTTCAATTTCGAAAGCATCTATCACGGTACATTTCTCGCCCGTAAGCCACTTGAGGCTAAGGATTGGTCAAATTGTGATTTGTATAGGATCGCAGATGCTCTACGGGTCGATATGTTGCCATACTTAAACGACTCGGAATTGTTGGCTTCTACCGTTGAGCATCACACGCCGAAATTCTCAGAATTCATTGGTTCACTGTATTCTTTGGAAACAATGGAGATGAGACTCTCAGCTTTGAGTGAATATCGAGAGAATGAGTAAACTAACTAGCAGCTTTGCCTTTTGCTGCCTATCGGAACGGGATTGCGTTTAGAAATATACGGGTCGTCATGCCGCTTTTACGGAGGACTGACGTAGGGGTGGGGAACTTTTACTTGGCTTTGCGCATGGCGCAGAGCTTGTCCCAATCGATCACGCCGACGCGGTCAGCCCAGTCTTGCCAGAGTGCTGCTAACTCCTCGACGAGTGCGGGGTGCTCGGCGGCGAGGTCGTGCATCTCGGTGCGGTCGGTTTCCATGTCGAAGAGCTCCCAATCGCCCGGGTGGCGGCAGACGAGTTTCCATTTGCCGCGACGCAGGGCTTTGTTGCCCTCGTGTTCCCAGCAGAGGACCTTGCGGCCGAAGTCTTTGTCTTGAAAAGTCGGCGCAATGCTAAAGCCCTCCAGCGGCTTCACCCTTTGGCCCGCGCGCTCGGTGGGATAAGTTGCGCCAGCCAGGTCGAGGAAGGTCGCCATGACGTCGGGTAGCTGCGCGCATTGCGTGCGGAATTCGCCCTTGGCCTCGATGCCCGCTGGCCAGTGGACAATGAACGGCGTGGCAATGCCGCCTTCGTGCACCCAGTGTTTGTAGAGGCGGAAGGGCGTGTTCGACACGTTGGCCCACGGCACGCCGTAGCTCTGGTAGGTCTCTTCGCCGCCGGGCATGACGCTCGGGTCGTTGCCGATCTGTACCTTGCGGCCATCGCGGGTGAATTCCGCGATGCTTTTGCCCATCATTCCCGGGCCCCAGGTCTCGTGCAATTCCTCGGCGCAGCCACCGTTGTCGGCAAGGAAGATGATGACGGTGTTTTCGTATTGTCCGGTGTCTTTGAGTGATTGAATGATGCGGCCGATGCCGCGGTCCATACGCTCGATTTGCGCAGCATAGACTTCCATGCGGCGGGCTTCCCACTCCTTGTGTGGCTGGTCCGCCCAGGGGCCGACATCGGGGTCGCGGTCGGTGAGGTCCCAGTCCGGGTCGATGATGCCCATGTCGATCATGCGCTGGAGACGCTCTTCGCGGAGCTGATCCCAGCCGGCGTCGAAACGGCCCTTGTATTTGGCAATGTCTTCCTCGTGCGCGTGGAGCGGCCAGTGCGGCGCGGTGTAGGCGACGTATTGGAAGAAAGGCAGGTCGCGGTGATCAGCGGCGTGCTGGGTGATCTGCTGGATCGCGCGGTCGCTAATCGCGTCGGTAAAGAAAAAGTCGTCCGGCGTAGCGAGCGGGTCGATGCGCTCATTGCCCTCAGCGAGGGTGGAGACCTGCCAGAAATTCGCGGCGCCGCCTATCATGCCAAAGAAGTCGTCGAACCCGCGTTGCAACGGCCAGTTGTGCTTGGGGTCCTCCTGTTCGGTGTAGCGCGTCACGTGCCATTTTCCCGACATGTAGTTGCGGTAGCCCGCGGCTTTCAGCGCCTCGGGGATGGTGACGGCCTGCGCATTGAGGTCGCCCAAATAGCCGTCTACATCGTCATTGCCCATCATGTGCCCGACGTCGGCCTGGTGCGGATGAAGGCCGGTCAGCAGCGACGCGCGAGAAGGGCAGCAGCGCGCGGTGTTGTAAAACTGGGTGTAGCGCAGGCCGCCTTCGGCAAGGCTATTGAGGCTGGGGGTGTTGACTTCGCCGCCGTAGCAGCCGAGGTCGGAGTAGCCCATGTCGTCGTTGAGGATGAGGATGAAGTTGGGGGATTTCGAAGGCATAACGCGTCATCTACGCTGTGATCGGAGGCAAGTCCAGTCGCATTTTCCCCGCATGCTACAAGACAGTAAAGCGGCCCGCCAATCTGACGGACCGCTTTAGGATTAAAACGAACTTTGCGATGCAGAGTTAATGCTGCTCGCTGGGGGCCAATGCACTTTGCCTAGCGCGTGTGTCGGCGGCGCATCACCAAGCCGACGAAGGCTGCCGCGCCAATGATGAGCGCATACGTTGATGGTTCGGGCACCGCGGAAACCGTTAGCGCATCGAAGAGCACGTGGCCGTTGTTTTTTGTCTGCGAGGGAAGAACGTAAGTCAGCGTGAGCACGTCGTTATTGTTGTCCGCCGATGCCGTAATGGTGTAAACGGCGCTGGCTTTGGGCGAAGTATCTGGACCGTAAAAAGCGTTGTAGGTGTAGTCGCTGGCACCAGGTAGGGATGCCGTGAAAATGCCACCGGTGTTGCCCGACGTTTGCGTGGCGTACTCGGAGCCCCAGAGGGTGATGTAGTAGGTGACGCCCGCTTCCGGCAAGGTGATGTCGATCGAGATACCGGCTCCGGGCGTGTTCAGGCTGGTGCTGAAGATACCGGATAAACCGGCGACAGAGCCGCTCGCGGGGCTGGTTCCGTCGCTAAAAGTAACGTCGACAAAGGTGTTACTGTTGGAGCCGCGCAAGTTACCCGAACCGACCACGGTTGGGCTGGCAATGAGTGTGCCGCCAAGCTTACTGTTGGTAATGCCCGGCGCGGGAAACGGGTTGCTGGTGGATTCCCAGTATGCCCAGTCGAGGTCGCCACTGGCGGTCAGGTCGACCGGGGTCTCGTCGTAGTCGGCGAACGAGCCCATGAGTGTGGCTGCGGAAAGGCTGGTTGCGCATGCGATGCTGCCGCCGACCAGGGCGAACAGGGAAAACTTTGATCGGGGGGAAAGTTTCATTGCCTTAAATATATGCCAGTAGTGCGACTGATAATCAAGACTATTGCTGGCTTTCCTTTGGGAGTGTCGGCCCTTGACCTTCCACTAATATTAAAGTGGATTATTTCTTATGTCGGACGCCATCTTGACTGGTTACAATGTCCATACGCCGGAGGATCGACAGAAGATGCTCGCCGCGATGGGCAAATCTTCCATTGCGGACCTCTTTACGGAAGTGCCGGAGCACCTGCGCGTGCAAGGGTTGCTCGATCTGCCCGAGGCGCTAAACGAGTGGGAGCTGGAGCGGCATTTGCGCGGTCTCGCCGGTGAAAACGAGACGACGATGGACACGCTCAGCTTCCTTGGTGCCGGTGCCTACGAGCACCATGTGCCCGCCGTTATCGACGCCATTGCGACGCGCGGTGAATTTCTGACCGCCTACACGCCCTACCAGCCGGAAATGGCGCAGGGCATCCTGCGCTTCCTGCACGACTTTCAAATTCTGTTCGGCAAGTTCCTCGGGCTGCCCGCGGTCAACTGCTCGGTGTACGACGGCGCGACCGCGCTGGCGGAGTCGGCCTGGATGACGTGCCGCATCACGGGCAAGCGCAAGCTGGTCGTCAGCGAAGGCCTCTGGCCGGACTACCGCGAAGTGCTCGGCGTTTACCTCGCCGGCCGCGACGTAGAGCTGGTCACTGCCCCGATCAACGCCGAGACGGGCCAGATCGACGAGGCCGCGTTGACCGAGCTGTTCGACGCCGACACCGCGTCTTTCCTTTACCAATCGCCGAACCGCTACGGTGTCGTCGAGCCGATGTCGCGCATTGGCCAGCTGGTGAAAAAGACGGATGCGCTCAACGTCATGACGAGCTATCCGATGCTGTTCGGCATTACGAAAAATCCCAGCCAGTTCGGCGTGGACATAGCGGTCTGCGAAGGCCAGCCGCTCGGTCTGCATTTGAACGCCGGCGGACCTTATCTCGGCATCATCGCGACGAAGGAGGAATACGAAATGCACCTGCCCGGTCGCATCGTAGGCCAGTGCACTGACCTCAAAGGCGAAGAAGCCCTGGCCCTCGTCAAGGAAGAGCGCGAGCAACACGTGGCCCGCCACAACGCCACGAGCCACATCTGCTCGAACCAAGCGAACCTCGCCCTGCGCGCGCTGATCTACATGACGCTCCGCGGCGAAAACGGCTTTAAGAACATAGCGGACCTTTGCGTGCAAAAAGCGCATTACCTTGCGGAACGACTGACGAACATCGACGGCGTTTCCCGCGTCCACAGCGGCCCGTTCTTCAACGAGTTCTTGCTACAATTGCCCGTGCCCGCGAAGGCGGTCTTAGCGACCCTACGCGACGAAGGCATCTTCGGCGGCGTGGCGGTGACGGATTTGGATGCCAGCGCGCCGGAGAACCAACTGCTCATCGCAGTGACTGAAACCAAAACCAAAGCCGACCTTGATCGTATGGTCGAGTGCTTCGCGGCAGCGCTGTAGGATGTCCCATTTCGAAACAGCAATACTGGAGGGCGACGCTTCGTCGTCGCCGCCCATTGCCTCTCCGAACGACGGCGACGACGAAGCGTCGCCCTCCAGTGGACATCGTCTTAGGGTAGGGACGGTTGCCCCCAACCGTCCGCCACGTCTCGGTGGCCCGTTGGATGGAACGCGGACGGTTGAGGGCAACCGTCCCTACCTTTCCAGCATGTTGAAACTGCCCGTTAGGGATAACGGGCGCTACCTTTACACATTTCTCTAAAGACCCATGACTCCCCAATCCATTTTCAAAAAAACGCGTCCGAATGTCAGTGGCGCGACGGTGTTCGATAACGAGTTTCCGGTCGGTGAGAATCCCGGTGTTTGCTGCGAGGCCGAAGACCTACGGGATGACCTGATTGGCATTCCCGAGCAGTCGGAGATCGATGTCGTGCGGCACTTCACGAACCTCTCGCGTCAGGCGCACGGCGTCGACAACGGGCCGTATCCGCTGGGTTCTTGCACGATGAAGTATAACCCGAAGCGCAACGACAAGCTCGCTATGCTCGACGGCTTTGGGAAGGTGCACCCTCGCCAGCCGGCCGACTCGATGCAGGGCGTTTGGCAGATGCTGTGGGACTTGCAAACTTACATTGCCGAGCTCACCGGTATGGACGCCGTGACGCTGCAGCCCGCCGCCGGCGCACATGGCGAGTTCACGGGGCTGCTCGTGATGAAGAAGCACTTTGAAAAGATCGGGCAGGCGCACCGCAAGGTCATCCTGATCCCCGACACCGCGCACGGCACCAACCCGGCCAGCGCAGCGATGTGCGGCTTTACCTGCAAGATCATCGCCACGAGCAAAGAGGGCATGATGGACCTCGACGCCTTCGAGGCCGCGCTCGATGAAAATGTCGCCGGGCTGATGATCACCAACCCGTCGACGCTGGGCCTCTTCGAGCAGAACATCGAAACCATCGCCAACAAGATCCACGACAACGGTTCGTTGCTTTACTACGACGGCGCGAACCTGAACGCGATCATGGGCCTCATCCGCCCGGGCGACATGGGCTTCGATGTCATCCACATCAACACGCACAAAACGCTGTCCACCCCGCACGGCGGTGGCGGCCCCGGCGCGGGCCCTTGCGGCGTGAAGCAATTCCTCGAGCCGTATTTGCCGACGCCGGTCATCCGCCCGATCGACGGCGCGCCGATGCCGGACTACGATCGCCCGGATTCCGTGGGCAAGGTCAAGACGCACTTTGGCCACATCGAGGTGCTGCTCCGCGCGTATTGCTACATCCTCGCCAACGGCGCCATCGGCCTGAAAACGGCGACCGAAAACGCCGTGCTCAACGCCAACTACATCAAGCACCAGCTGCAGGATTTGCTGCCCAATGTGTTCCCGCAAAACTGCATGCACGAATGCCTGCTGCACGGCGGCAGCCTCGACGTGCGCGGCGCGGATTTCGTGAAGCGGCTGATCGACTTCGGGGTCCACCCGCCGACACTGGTGGGCGCAGGCTGCGTCCACTTCGCCGAGGAGTTCGACGACGCCATGCTCATCGAGCCCACCGAAACCGAAAGCCTCGAATCGCTTAACTTCATGATCGAGCAATTCCGCAAGGTGGCCAGCGAAGCCAAGGTGGCACCCTACATGATCGAGACCGCCCCGCACACCGCCGCGACGGCCAAGATCATTGCGAACGAAGCCGCTTGGATGACCATCTACGACCCGGAGGAGGGGAAGTAGTGCGCAATTTTATTTTAACCACGAAGGACACGAAGAGCACGAATCCATGGAATTTAGTTCGAGCTTTTTATGACGTTTTTATCATTATGAATTACGTATTCAAACTTTGCGTCCTTCGTGCTCTTCGTGGTTAGAAGAATTGCCTAATTGGAAGTCATGCCCATCACCTACCAGCGCGACGCCCAGTTTGACCTCGATCAATTCATCGAGCTCTACCGCGTGTCAACCTTGGGCGAGCGGCGGCCGGTGGAGAATCGCGACGTCATGCAGGCGATGATGGAGCATGGCAACCTGACGATCACCGCGTGGGATGCCGAGAAGCTCGTCGGCATTGCGCGGACGTTGACGGATTTTGCCTACGTGGCCTACCTCGCGGATTTGGCCGTGCATGCCGATTACCAAAAGCGCGGTATCGGCGCGAAACTCGTTGAAGAAACCCGCGCTGCGCTGGAGCCGACGTGTTTCATCACGCTCTTGTCGGCACCGGCTGCGAATGATTTCTACCCGAAAATTGGTTTTGAGCAACATCCGCGTGCTTGGGTGATGAACCCCAAGTGACACAATGTGTAACTTGACAATCTGACTAACTTGGTCAACTGTCGAGCCATGCAAGTCAGCATCTATGAGGCTAAGACGCAGTTCTCCAAATTAGTGGAGGCGGTGGAGCGCGGGGAGGAAGTCATCGTTACCCGGCGTAATAAGCCAGTGGTTCGATTGACGCCGGCTGCTGAGCGACCCGCGTCGAGAATCGGGGGCTTGAAGGGGCGTAAGCTCAAGATGGGCGCTGGTTTTGACTCTGCGGAATCCAGTGAGCAGTTGGCGGATATCTTTGGCGTGGCGAAGCAATGAGCGCGGATGTCGCCAAGGTGCATGGCTGGTTGCTCGATACACATGCGCTGCTTTGGATGCTCTACGGTGACCGACGGCTCTCAAAAACTGCCCGCAAGCACATCGACGGCGAGTTGCCGGTTTATTATTCGACGGTCAGCTTTTGGGAAATCGCCATCAAGCGCGCCGGACCGGGCTTTGACTTTGAAATCGAGGACGAGTGGGATGTCCTCCTGCCCAAGGCCTTGAGCGATGCGGCGGTGATTCCATTGAACCCTGAAGCGCCTGATTGCCGTGCCATGGAGGATTTGGAGCTGCATCATCGCGACCCGTTTGACCGGATGATCATCGCACAGGCCAGCAAGCGAAAGTTGGGCATTTTGTCCAAAGACCGTAATTTTGACGCTTATCCAGTCTTGCGAGTCTGGTAGATTCCGCGAAAAATTGGGTTTGAGTCATGGGCCTGAGCGTGGATGCTTGTTAAATCAATTCGCTGATACTGACCGCCATACAATGAATCTCCCACCTTTTGAACCTCGCAAGGCGCGCATCCTCGTTGTTGAGGATACAAACATGATGCGCGTGATGATGCTGCGGCATTTGTCGCAGGCTGGTTATGAAAACGTTGACTCGGTCGAAGACGGTCAGCAGTGCCTGGACTACATTGCCGAGAAGCCGGTGGATCTGATTCTGCTCGATATCCAGATGCCGGTGCTCAATGGCTACGACACGCTCAAGGCGATCAAGGCCGATCCGAAATATAAGGACATTGCCGTGATCATGGTCACCGCCGTGGACAACATCGAGAGCGTTGCGCAGTGCATTGCTGACGGTGCCGAGGACTATATGGCCAAGCTCTTTAACCCGATCCTGCTCACTGCCAAGATCGACACCTCCCTCGAACTCCGCCATTTGCGCATGGCCGTCGCGGCCAACGCCTAGCCCCACATGGAACGCACGACCTTCCAGTTTCGCAGCATCCGATTACAGATCATGGTCTGCGTGGCGCTGCCGGTGGTGGCGACGATCG
Source organism: Cerasicoccus sp. TK19100 (assembly GCF_027257155.1). Taxonomy (NCBI): domain Bacteria; kingdom Pseudomonadati; phylum Verrucomicrobiota; class Opitutia; order Puniceicoccales; family Cerasicoccaceae; genus Cerasicoccus; species Cerasicoccus fimbriatus. The sequence goes on along the minus strand of NZ_JAPWDU010000004.1, from coordinate 500,069 downwards.
GGCTGATCTTCTACCTGATGCTGAGCGAGTTTTACAAACAGCTCGAAGAGGGCGCGCTCAAGAACATCAACCTCACCACCGAGCGCGCAGCGGAGGAAATCGACAAGACGAACCTGGAGACGGTCACCTTCCCCAAGACTATGGCTATGGCCCAGAAAAACGGGATGTTTGGGCAACGGGAGAACTCCATTCGCTACGCTCAGGAAATCTTGCAGGCACACCCGCAACTGACGGGGGCCTATTTCGGCTATGAGCCCAATGCCGACGGCGAGGACGCGACTTTTCTGGAGGTTGCCAGCGCTGATGAGCGCCGTGCCTTGACGGATACTGGCCGCTTTTTGCCTTATTGGTATCGCTCACATGAGGATGACTCGAAGCTGGAGCTGGAGCCACTCGTCGACATGGAGGAGAGCTTCTATTACCAAGGCGCGAAGAACTTGGCCCAAGGCGTTTCCGAGCTGCGGAACATATCGTTCGCCAACGAACTGAGCAAGCACTACAAGGCCAAGACCTCTCGCTCGGAGGACATCGTGAACGACTTGGTGATGGTCACCGAGCCTTACGTTTACGAGGGCAAGTTGATCGTTGAGCAGACTTACCCAATCGTGATCGACGGCGAGTTTAAAGGCATTGCGGGCGTTGACCGCGCGCTGGCCTACATGCAGAGCTATCTCGACAGTCTCAAGGAATACGAGACGGCGGAGTTCACGCTTATCAGCAAGCGCGGCCGGATCATCGCGAGTACCCGCGATGGCGATGTCGTTGACCCAGATGAGCTTTGGAAGGCCAAGCGCATCGAGGAAATCGTCGACAACGGGACGCTGCTTAATTTCTACAAAATGCGCGGCAATGCCGATGTGGAGCTGATCAAGGGCAACGACGGCGTGGAGCGTTTCTACGATGCGGCGAAGATTGCCACTGGCGATTGGACCCTCGTCATGAGCGTGGACAAGGCCGAAATTTACGCGCCCGTCAATGAGCGCATCGTCTTCATGGTGGCCGTGTCGTTGATGGGCCTGCTGCTCACCTTGGGCGTGATGGTCTGGCTGGCGAGTAATATTTCGCAGCGCATCTCACGGGCCGCTGCGCTTGCGACCCGCGTGGCCGAGGGCGATCTGACTGCGAAGGTGGAAATCGATTCCGAAGACGAGACGGGCCAACTGCTGCGCGCGATCAAGACCATGATCGGCAACCTGAATATCCTGATTAGCCAGGTGAAGGGGTCGAGCATGGGGCTGAGCTCGACGGCCACAAAAATCTCGTCCAACGCCAAGGCGCAGCAATCTGCGGTCAACGAGTTTGAGTCGTCGACGAATTCCATTGCCGCAGCGGTTAAGGAAATTTCTACGACCTCGCAGGAGCTTTCCAACACGATGAGCGACGTGACCAACAGCGCCAACGAAACGGCGGTGCTGGCGGACTCCGGGCGAAAGAGCCTGGAAGAAATGGAGGCGATGATGAATACCCTCGCCGAGGCCAATGATGCGATTTCGGGCAAGCTGTCCGTAATTAGTGCGCGCGCGAAAAATGTGAACCGCGTCATCACGACGATTACCACGGTGGCCGACCAGACGAATTTGCTTTCGCTCAATGCGGCAATCGAGGCTGAGAAAGCCGGCGAATACGGCGTGGGCTTTTCAGTGGTCGCGCGGGAGATTCGCCGCCTGTCCGACCAGACCGCGGTCGCCACGCTCGACATCGAGCAAATGATCAAGGAAATGCATGCCTCGGTCGATAGCGGTGTCGTCGAGATGGAGCACTTTAGCGCTCAGATGAAGCAGAGCGTTAGTGGCGTGCAGACGGTCAGCGATCAGCTCGCGGCGATCATCAAGCACGTGCAGGAGCTGACGCGGCAGTTTGAATCCGTCAAGCAGGGCATGGACACGCAGTCTGTGGGTGCCCAGCATATCGACGACGCCATGCTCCAGCTAAAGGAGGCCGCGCGTTCGACTTCGGCCTCCATCGGCGGCTTTAACCAAGCAACAATGGACCTGCAGCAGGCAGTCAAGGTCCTCCGTGCCGGCATCGATAAGTTTGATACGAAGAACTGATAGCAGGGTAGGGTGCAGTTTCCTGGTGGCCCTTCTATTGATCTCAACTTGAGGTAGCGCAGGCGCGTCTCGCGCCGCACCCCATGCTGACGGCGTGCGCGGTTGGCTTCAGCCATCCGCATGTTGGTTTTGCTTAACCTTTTGGCCTACCAATACAAGTCGGCCTCTGAAGAGACCGACCTACGCCACTCCAATGGGGTGCGGCGCGAGACGCGCCTGCGCTACCTGATGATGCTAGACAAGCCATTTGCGCAGTGCGCAAATCTATCGATGCAACCGGAGGTTGCCAAAAACGCGCCTCCGGGGTGGAGACGCGTCTGGGTGAAATCGGTTCGAGAGAGACTTAGTATTGCCGATTGGGATCAGCCTGATTGTAGCGGCTGTTGGGGTTGGCCGGGTCCAGCGGGTTGCTGTTGACGGGAGTCGTCGGGCTGAAGGCCTTGTTCTGGGTCGGGCTGTCGTATTCATTGACTTGCGCGTCCATCTTCTCCTCGTTGGTCATCATGGGCTCGTTGGTGGTTGCTTCGGGTTCTTCCTTACAGCCGACCAGCGCGAAGCCAAGGCAAATGGTAATGAGTAAGTATTTCATGGCAAAAGATTAAAGGATCCGCCACGCCATGTCGCGCCAAAAACGCACCTGAACGCCAAAGAAAAACGCGCCCCCGGATGGAGGGCGCGTTTGGTTGAGAAGTTGCCATGGATCATTGAGCACCAAATACTCCCATGCTGATGTCGCCCGCTGGTGCGGCTAAAGTGATCTTTCCTGCTACGTGTAGATTTTCGCTCATCTCGACATCCCCGCTTTTGTAGACTGTCATTGCGTTGCTCGGGGTAGAGGAGTCGCCATTGCCGATTTCAAAAAGCGGATCAGCACTATTCCAGGTGTCAGGATTGCCAGCAGGGGTTAAGCCGTCGGCTTGGAGGTTGCGATTGTAGCGACCAATTACGGTGGTGTGCATCGAAGAAACCGTTAAGTTCTGGCCCAAGGCGTGTGCGTGGTCTCCGTCGACGAGATTCATTTCACCGAAAGCGAGGGAGAAATCGCCATTGGCTTCGTGCCCTTGGGGATCATGGGTAAAGCCACCCGTGTCGCTGCCGAGGCCGAACACCATGGAATGAAGGCCTGCAGTGCGGACTCTCTCACCAAAGGCAAATGAATGGTTACTCGATGTCCTTATGGCCGTGCCAAATGCAAAGGTGTAGTCCCCGTCTATTTCCATAGAAATCGTATAATCTTCATCATATGGGCGGTTTGCCCATTGGCTTCCGAACGCGAACGAACTTTCACCCAGCACAGTTACGCCGCCTACCGCCATGGAGTTCCTCGCTTGGGCGTCGGTGATGCCGCCGCTGAATGCAATGGAGTTCAATGCATTTGCATAGCCGCCGACTGCAAACGCATTCTGTGCATTTGCTTCGGCAAATCGGCCAAATGCGAAAGAGTAATTGGCCAGTGACTTTGCTCTGTAGCCGAATGCAAGGCTGTAAGAACCGCTGGCTTCACTAAATGAACCGTATGCGAACCCAGTTGAAGTTGGACCGCTACCTTTTAGTAGTAAGACTTCGCTATTATCGATATAGATTTTCCCGCTGACGGGATTTATCTCTATCATTGGAGACGATATGTCCTCACGGTCATAAAGAAGCAGTGCGCCGTTCTCAGTTAACTCCATTTGAGGAACGTATGTGGCAGGTGTAACGCCGTCATTGTATTCATGTCCCCAAATCCATTTGATTTCGCGTTGATCGCTTAGGAAATACATTTCTGACGGGTCATCATCGTAGATTCCGTCATCGATATCGTGAAATTCATATAGATCGTAAAATTTAAAATCTACTCCCTGTGTGCCAACAGTGGTAGGGTCGTCAAAGCGTATGATGCCATCGTTAATGTTAGTGGCGTATGAGGCTAAAGGAAGTAGGATGAGTGAGCTCAGGAAAATTGATTTCATGCTCTATTTTGTAATAGCGCATCACTTGGTAGCAACTTTACTTATTGCTTTAAGTGTTATTTAACTTGTACGTAACATTGTATAGGCTGAATTGCCTACAAAGAAAAACGCGCCCCCGGTAGGAGGGCGCGTTTGGTTGAAAACTGCGGGGCCGCTTAGGCGTTGTAGTTGGGGAGTTCCTTCGCAACGCGGTTGGCGGTGAAGGACATATACTTCGGCGTGCCGTTCTCGTAAGGGACCTGCACCTCGCCCTGGATGAGCGGGTTGGCATACTTGAAGAACTGGAAGTTGATGCTCACGCCGTCTTCGTTGATCCATTGGAGCGGGAAGGGCTTCTCGGCGTTGGCGACCTCGTCGAGGTTGGCCAGGCCGGTTTCGCAGCCGTAGAAATCGCTCTCGGTGCGAATCAGGGTGACCATCTTGTCAGTTACGCCTTGCTCCACGGCGGCCTTGACGGCAGCAACGCCAGCCAGGAAGGCTTCGTCGTTGTCGGTCTGGGAGGCGCAGTGAGCGGCGGCGCGCTGGGCGTAGCCGAGCTTCAGGGAGCGGGCGCGGACGTTGGCCAGATTGTTTTCCACGATCTCGCGCAGGTATTCACCGACGCCGCCGAGGTTACTGTGGCCAAAGCTGTCAGTGCTGCTGCCGGCGGCCAGGTAGTTGCCGTCCTGGTCGGTCAGGCCTTCACCCACGACGACCATGCAATACGGGCTCTTGCGGAGAACTTCCTGCACACGGGCCACGAAGGCTTCCGGGTTGAAGCGTACTTCCGGCATCAGGATCAGATGGGGCGGATCGTCCACTTCGTTGCGGCGCTTGGCGAGGCTGGCACCAGCGGTGATCCAGCCAGCGTTGCGGCCCATCACTTCGACGATGGAGACAAAGTCGTGCTTGCCCATGGCCTCGTGGTCGAGGGCCATTTCCTTAACGGTGGTCGCGATGTATTTAATCACGCTGCCGTAGCCGGGGCAGTGGTCGGTCATCGGCAGGTCGTTGTCGACCGTCTTCGGGATGCCGATCACGCGGAGGCCGTAGCCCTTTTCCTGGGCGAGTTTGGAAATCTTGTTGGCGGTGTCCTGCGAGTCGTTGCCGCCGATGTAGAAGAAGTAGCGGATGTTGTGCGCCTGGAACACTTGGAGCACGCGCTCGTAGTCTTCCGGGTTGGTGATTTTGTAGCGGCAGGAGCCGAGGGCGGAAGCCGGCGTGTAACGCAGGCCGCGAATGGCTTGCTGGGATTCCTCCGCGAGGTCGATCAGCTCTTCGTTCAGGATACCCTGAATGCCGTTAAGGCCGCCGTAGATTTCTTCGATGCACCCATGATTGAGCGCCTCGGTTACGACCCCAGCGAGGCTGGAGTTGATGACTGCGGTAGGGCCGCCGGATTGGGCGACCAGAACATTGCCGATAAGTTCTTCTGACATAGCTATAAAGGATTCGGGATCTGAAGCAAAACCGGAGACATTGGAGTCGCCCCAAAAACGATGCAACTTAAAAAACGGCTCGTTCGCTCGGTGCTGGTCAGGTCGGGGAGTTTGGGGGGAGTTGCGAGTGAGGAGTTGCGAGTTTGGGGCTGGGGTTGCGAGTTGTGTGTTGGACCGGGTGGTACCATTGAGTGAGGTTTTCGCTCCCGGGGTTGCACAAACGGCATTGGGCCTTGCCTTCCAACCGGTTTGCGGGCATGATTTCAGTATGAATAGTCGGTCGATCAGCAGCTCATAGGGCCAGTTAAGTATCGCCGACTGCGCGACCAAGTGTCGCCGACTGTTACTCGAAGTGTCGCCGACACTTATCCGAAGCGTCGCCGACGCTTCATCCCACACAAGGGGGTGTCTTGGTCTCATATACGCCCTTAAGTGCCTCTGACTCTCGGGCTTGTGTGGGCCTCACCACGGCCTAAAGATTCGGCAATGGAGCCACTGGAGCAGGGCGGTATGTAGCCACCCAAGATGAGCTGAAACTTACGAGCTGAGCCCAGTTCAATACTACTGACAACCAGACTCTATGACTCACAACCCTTGACGAACTAGCGGTTCACCGCCATTTTCGAGCGATGATATGCGCCTGCTTGCTGATCAGTTCGTGGGCTTGCGGGTGTAATCGATAACACTGCTCACTGATAGAAATGAAAAAAGGATGCCTGATTATTTTCGCGGCGGTTGCATTAGGCATAGTTGCTCTTATCGGTATAGCATGGTTCGGCCTTACCCATTATGAAACTGGTATAAACGAAAAGAAGTCGAATCTGGACTGGCTTCCTGCTGCGGCCGAGGATGTGACCTACTATGAAGGTTCGATGAATCAGCAAGCTGAGTTCTCAATCGATAAAGATGCGTTTCTCAGATGGTGCGAGGAGATGGAAAGACCATTGCAGAAGATCACTGAAAAAGAAAAAGGAAGTGACTACTCCGTCAGTAGACCACGTCGTATGCTCGAGCATGCGGGCGAGCTTGAGCCAATACCAGATTCAGAACGCTCTGATGACTTTGAAGAATACTTTTCCCACTACCGTAAAGAGTTCGATATCGGGGATTACTACTATTCTTTAGTTTACAGAAATAGTGGAGGATATTGGATAGGCTACGATGTCGGCGAAGGTAGAGCTTATTACCAACATGCACACAATTAATCGAATAGAGCGAACTAGGCGATGGTCTCAATTCCTTTCGCCTTACGCGCTTTAGTCTTGAGACATCTTAACGTTGAAAAATGGGATATCGAACGCATCGCCTTTATCGAATAAGTGAGTCGGTGGACTTGTTTGACGCGATAAAAAGCGCATCGAAGGCTACCGGTGTGTTTGTCCATCCCTATGATGGTCCGGGGAAATCGTTAATGCTTAGTGTTTCTGAGAAGGGAAGCGTCTACAGCATGGATCAGCCCTATGCTGACGGCGATGAGCATTTTTTTGAAGCCCTTGCTGTCGAATTGGAAGCAGCATATCTGAAAGCAGAGGTGATTGAGAACAATCATTGGGCATTCAGTCTGTTGCGAGGTGGTATCCTGCTAGACCGTTTCGATTCCTGTCCGGAGTATTTTTCTGCAGCGAGAGATGAGGCTATGGTTCGTTCTTTCGAGGGAAGGCCTGAAGTCCTTGCGGAGGTCTGGGGCATTGGAGTGAATGAGATTGAGAGATATTTTCGATGTTGGGGCCGGTTCTCAGACCTGGAGGGTTTCAAGATCACTCTCACTGGCCGAGCTTACGAATCGGATCAATGCGAGTATGGCGACTATTTCCAAATCTATGACTTTCTGTCCAAGCTGGGATTCGCTGAGAACTGGCGGTATCAGTTCGCTGTTAAAGTCCCGTCACGGAGATATGGAAAAGACTCATTTTTCAAGGAGGACTATTCTTCCTTGGATATCAACCAAGTCGTAGAGGATCCAAGGCAGGGAGGCCTCTTCGGATAAGGGGAGACTTCAACCAGGCAGTCGAGGACAACTCGGTTACGCGCTTCGTCTTCACGTCGCGTCTCTGTGTAGACGCCGTGACTGCTGCCGGTATCTCATCGATCGTTTCCCGCTTGCCATTCATTATTGGCGATAGGTGAAACGATGCCGATAAATGGCCACTAACCGCCACCCGCCTGATCCTTGATGGATACCACCAGGCGGTTGGCCAGCCAGACGAGGCGTTCGCAGCCGCCGAGGAGGTGGAGGGCGGCGGCTTGGTCTTCGCGGTTTACGTCTTGATTGGGCTCCAGGAAGTTTTCGCGGAGGCGGGCGAGCGCGCCGCCGCCGTCGGCGGAGACGTGGAGGGCCAGGTCGATGTCGTCTTCGTCGTGGGAGACGATGGCGTCGTAAATCGTTAGCCAGGCGGCTTCAAGGCCTTCCAAAGTGCGGTGGGCGAGGGATTCCGGGCCGCGGGCTTGTTGCTTGGCGCGGGGCAGGGCCTGGAAGAATTCCCGCTCCAGCGCGCAGATCAGGTCGTGCTGCTCCAGGGTACGGGCGAGGGTGCCGGCGTCTTTGCCGCTTTGGCGCTGGTCCATGAGTGCGTGGAGGACTTGGGAGACTTCCTCGGTGACCTTCTCGAAATTGCGGTGCAGGGTAAGCGCGGATTCCGGCGCATTGCCCTCGGGCCCGGAGGGAAGGCGGAAATAGCGACCCAGGCGACCGGCGAGGCGGCGGTGCTCCTGGGCGACAAGCTCCAGGCAGGCGGCGGGGTCTTCCTCGCAGCGTGGGTAAAGAAAGCGCGGGCGGTCGTCGGCCTCGTTGGACTCGGGCGGGTAGGTGCGCAGAAGCATTTTTTCCAGCTTCGGCTCAAAGATGAGTGTGGCGACGCTGGCGACAAGGCACCAGAGCAGGTTGACGATGGCCAGCTCTTGCGCTAGGGGCAGCTCGATGCTGCGCAGACCGGCGAGCACGGCCGGGACGCCGCCCCAAACCTCGATGAAAAACAACGGTGCGAGCACCGCCGTGCCGATCCAGCCGTAGTAAACCTGAAACATCGCCATCTGCTTGGCGGTGCCTTTGAGGCGCAGCGTGAGGATGTGGGTGATGAGCGTGGCACCGAGGTTGATGCCGTAGATCGCGATGACGGCCTCGTCCTCGCCCAGCAGCTCGGATTGCGCCAGGACGATGGTTACCAGCACCACGGCGTTGCCCGATTGCGCGACCACGGTGAGCAGCGTCGCGGCGAGGAACACGAGAATGTATTGCCCGTGGGCCCGCGACATCAGCTCGCTGAACCAATCGTGGTGGTAGAGCTGTTCGCCGGTCTCCTGCATCAGGAACAGGCCGAAAAATAACAGGCTAATCCCGAACACGAAGCCCACCGCGTCGCGCCAGTGTTTGGGCTGTTGAAACGCGTAAAGAATGCCCGCAATGCCGACGATGTAAGCCGTAAAAACGTTGAGCGGGAGCGTGAGGAAAAAGATCAGCACGCAGGTGCCGGGGTTGGACCAATTGAGCGCTGTCAGTGCGCGCCGGGCGGGGAGGAGCCCGGTGTTGACCATGCTAATCGTCAGGTAGGTGACAGCGGACGCGGTTTGCGCGATGGCACCAATGCAAAAGCCCCACCAGCCGGCTTTGACGGGGTTGTCCGTGAGGTTGGCGAAGATGTGGCGCAGCTTGCGCCCGGCCAATGCGCGGAGGTGACGGTCGAGCAGGGCGGTTCCGAAGAAAAACAGCCCGAGACCCGCAAGCATGGACCCGATCAGCGACGACATGTGCGCGAATGTAGCGCATTATCCCCTTGGAATCCAGCGTTTTAAGCGGGATTCTTCAAGCGCCCCGGCGCGGAGAGCCGGTGAATGTCAGCCGGACTGTCCGCGCGCTTTCTTTCAGGGGCGGGTTTTAGAAACCAATGCCAATGACGGTCAGAAGCATTAGCAAGCCGAGTCCGGCGATGACTGCGACGATGATCAATTTCTCCTTCGCACTCAGTTCGATGCCGTCCTCGTACGAGCTATGCTCCCGCTTGTCATGGTGGGGCAAATGCATGTCGGGGTTCATAGGTAAGTTTAACCCGAAAACGGCCTGCTCGCAAGTGTGCCCAATCCTCAGAAGACAGGCTAATGCTGGCCATTTTTTACGTGGCTTTGGCACTTGCCCGCTAAGTGACACGAAGGGGGATCGGCAAGGTGGGATGGTGGATGGGCTGGCGTGAATCCAAGTCTCCAGAATGGCCGCTGGATTTCGACTCAGCGAAACTTTGCGCGTCTTCGCGGGCAACAGAGTTTCATCGTGATCGGATGTAATCCGTTTCTCGCGGCTCCATTGTTGACAAAAAAAGAGCCCCGCCGCGCCAATAGGAAGGCGTCGACGGGGCAGGGAGGGAGGAGAGTTATTGAAATTAGTGGCCCGAGGCGATGGCCGATGGGGAGGAGTGCAGGATCACATTGATGTCGTCCACCTGAATGGAGCGCGGGTTGTAGTCCGTGCCCGCGGTGGGGTTCATGATCACGAATTGCGTGAGATCCGAGGCGCTCGCGGTTTGGAAGGGGAACGCGTTGTTTTCGGATTTGCGGAAATGGGTCAGCTCGGTTCGCTTTTTGAAATCGCCGCCTTGGATATACATGCTGATCTCGTCGCGTGAGTTGTCGATGGTCACCCAGAGGTCATACCAGACGTCGGGCTTAATTTCCGGGGCCGCGTCGCCATAAGACTTATTCATACGGCCGCGATTGTTGACGAGGATCAAGTCATTCGGCGTTTCGCCGAGGACCGCAAAGGTGGCGTTGGGGCGTGAGCCTTGGTCGGGGTTGCCGAGTGTCCAGCCAGCATTGATGCCGTCTTCGCTTTGCGGGAGGCGGCTGGTCATGCCGAATGCACCGCCCCAGTAACGGGAGTCGGATAGGCTGCGGAATTTCAGGTAAATGACGCCGGTAGCGCCTTCGGGGATGGACAGGTTGCCTTGGGTGGCGTTGGTGGCAATGGCTTGGCCGGGTCCGATCTGGGCTACGTGGTTGCCGTCTTCCAGCATGACAATCTTGGCTTGCTCAAAGGACGCAACGGGACGCCAGGACTGTGTTTTGGTGACGAGATCGCCATCGTTGTGGCTTTCAAAGTCATCAACTCCGGTCCAATCACCGGCAGTTGCGGTTTGAGCCAGGAATGCGCAGCCCACTAAAGCTCGCACAACGTTGAGGACGTTATTCATAGAAGGGGTGGTGAGAGTTTGTATTCTGGGGTATATCTTAACGCGTAACAGGTTTTTAACAATAGGGTCTTGCCGCTAAATGCAAGGGTTAATTGCTTGAGCCATCAGTTTGAATGGAAGCTTCTGTTATTGTTAAATAGTGCTTATTGAAGGGGTTTGTGTTTCTTAAGTGATTTTATTTCAATGGGTTGAGGTGGCTGATGGGCTTGTTTGATCGATCATGGTCAAAAGTTTGATTAGCGGGGGTAAATGACTAGTTATAGTGAAATTTAGTGATAAGCATAGTGGGTGTCTGGGGTGTTTGCTTTCTTCTGGATAATTACAATGCAGTAACTTTGGCCTAGTTCGTACTGCTGCCTACGGTGAATTGTTGGATTGGGTTGTTCAATGTAAGTTTACCGGTTGCCTGCTCATTTGCCCTAATCCAAACACGGGGACACCGAATCACCAGAGGTAATGCCCGCGTTAAGCTGGCACGGCCTTAGCTTGACAGACGGTGAATCAGTCTATTGCTTATCGCGTTTAACTTATGCCAGTTCCAGTTTCCCAAGCCGCCACCGTAGCAACGTATGTCCTCAAGCAGAAGCTTGCGGGCCGTAAGCATTACCCGCTCGTGATGATGTTGGAACCCCTCTTTCGCTGTAACTTGGCGTGCGAGGGCTGCGGTAAGATTCAATTTCCCGACCACATTCTGAAGAAGCGTGTATCCGCTGAGAAGGCGCTGGCTGCTGCGGAAGAGTGCGGCGCACCGATGGTTTCCATCGCTGGTGGCGAACCACTGATCCACCCGGAAATTCAGGAAATCGTCGAAGGCCTGATCAAGCAGGGCAAATACATTTACTTCTGCACGAATGCGCTGCTGCTCGAGCGCGCGCTCAAGAAGTTCAAGCCGAACAAGCAGCTGAGCTTCTCGGTCCACATGGACGGCCTGAAGGAAGAGCACGACCACTCGGTTTGCCGTGACGGCACTTACGAGATCGCGCTCTCGGCCATCAAAAAGGCGGTCGACATGGGCTTCCGCGTGACGACCAACACCACGCTCTTCAACAATGCCAACCCGGAGCGTGTTCGCGCGTTCTTCGACGAGATGGTGAAGGCGGGTGTTGAAGGTATGATGCTTTCCCCGGGCTACGCCTATGAAAAGGCTCCGAAGCAGGACATCTTCCTGGGGCGCAACCTGACCAAGGTGCTCTTTAAGAAGATCCTCGGCGACTCCAAGAAGGAGTGGCAGTTCAACCACTCGGCCAGCTTCATGGCCTTCCTCCGTGGCGATATCAACTACGAGTGCACGCCTTGGGGCAACCCGACTTACAACGTCTTTGGCTGGCAGAAGCCATGCTACCTCCTCGCTGACGGCTACGTGAAGACCTTTAAGGAGCTGATCGAAACCACCGAGTGGGAGAAATATGGTCGCGCAGGCAAGGGCACGGACGAACGTTGCCTCAACTGTATGGTCCACTGCGGCCACGAAGCCACTGCGGTAAACGATACTTTCTCGCCGGCAGGTATGGTGCGCTTTATCAAGGCTGCCATGACTTTCCGCCGCCCGGCCACCTTCACCGCTGAAGAGCTCGAATTGCTCGAAAATCAGCCCGTCTACGAAGGCGCACACTCCTGTGCTTCCAGCTCGGGTAATGGTGAAAAGTCCGGTCGTGACGAGCTGATGGAAGCCATGGCTGCTTCCCGTGGTCAGCAAGAGGTCAAGACCGGCGAAGAGCCAATCTCCCGCAGCTAGTTCGGTGATTCACAGCGAGCTTGCTGGAGTTCATTTCGCTATCCCGCATGAAGGCCTTGCTGCTCCACTTGACGATCTTGCTCTGGGCGTGTGCCTTGAGCGCGCAAACCCGGACTTGGACGGATGCCGAAGGCCGATCGTTTGAGGGAGTGTTGCTTAGCCACACGCCAATGACGGTCTTCATTGAGCGCACCAGCGACAAGCGCCAGTTCACCATTGAGCGCAGCAAGCTGTCTCAGGCGGATAACGACTTTCTGGACGAAATGGACCGCCAGCAGCGGGTGAAGGAGTTCCTCGCGAAGACCCCGGACTCCTTTGAAGACGCGGTTAAGCTGTCCGAGCGCAAGAAGCTGCCCGCCTTTATTGTCTACCGCAATCAGGAGCCGGAAGACAAATTTCTGGCGGCGGTCGACCGGTTGCTCGATCAGCCAGAATTTCAGGCCAAAATCAAGGGGCGCGCGGTGTTGGTGGTCATCACCCAACGCGAAGACGATCTGGAGCGCCGCATTGGCAGTTGGACGGCGGAGTATCCCGATGCTTGCCGCGCAATCTTCTTCGGCTCGCAGAATCAATCGCTCGGACCGTTTATGCGCGATTCCGTCCGGGCAAAGGAAGATAGTAGTTTTAAGGTGTTTTTGGCGGATGTTGAAGAGCAGTTGACCAGTGCCGAGGAGAACAGTATGTTTTAAACATGCCCGTCTCGAAACTGCCCTTGTTTGTCACCTTACTCTTTTCGCTATTTACCACTTCTTTGGTTGGCGCGCAGACGCGCACTTGGACGGATAAGCAGGGGCGCGGATTCGAGGGGCTACTCCTGCGGCATGACAAAGAAAGCGTCTTCGTCGAGCGCACGAGCGACAAGCGCCAGTTTACCCTGCCGCGCAGCACTCTCTCGGATGCGGACAATGTTTTTCTGGATGAGCTGGACCGGCAGGAGCGCCTCAAGGAGTTTCTCAAAGACACGCCAACGAATTACGACGACGCTTTCGAGAAAAGCGTCGATGAGCAGATGCCGATGTTGATCTTTTATCGTAACGGCGCGGGCTACGCTGAGTTTGATGCGATGGTCGCGAAGTTTCTCACCGATCCGCAGTTTCAAGAGCGCATTAAGGATAAGCTGTTTGTGGTCGTCGTGAAGGACAAGGATGTGAGCCTGGAGGGGCTGATTTATAGCCACGTTGACAACTCGAGTAACGCCTGCATGTCGCTGATCAAGGAGACGCGCGTTTACGGCAACCGCAGTTTTGTGGACATGCCGACGGACCGCTTTCTCGATTCTGTCGACGGTCTTTGGAAAAACTATAACCAAAGCATTCATTAGGGCACGGCGGCAATCGCTTGCATTGTCGACCAAGCTGCGTTACCCATTCGCGCATGAGCCACCTGCCGCCCAAAGACTGGGATCTCGTTAAGACTACTCATCACGCTGACTGCAAGGTCTATGAGGTCGTGAAAGAGCGCTTTCGCCATCCGGGCGACGGGCGCGAGGATGATTTCTATACCATGAAATGCCCCGATTGGGTGCTGGTGCTCCCGCTGACGACGGATGGGAAAATCGTCATGGTGCGGCAGTTCCGCTTTGGCACGCGGCAGCCGTCCTGGGAAATGCCGGGCGGCGTGATTGATCCGCACGAAAACGACCCAATGGTTGCCGGCCCCCGTGAGATGACCGAAGAGACTGGCTACGTGGGCGGTGCCCCAAAATACCTCGGCTGGTGTCACCCGAACCCCGCGCTGCAGAACAATCGCGCGCATTTCGTGCTGATTGAAAACTGTGAGCTGAAGCACGAGCAGGACCTCGACCCCAATGAGGAGATGCAGGTCAAGGTCTTCACGCTGGCGGAAACCCGCGAGATGATGGCGCGGCAGGAGATCACGCATTCCATGGCGCTCAATGCACTCTTCTGGCTGGATCGATATCTCGCTGGCGAGCCGACAACGATCAGCCAATAATCGCACTGTCGGCATACAAAATTCGGAATATCTTTGCATTGGTGCCTCGCTCCGTATGAACCTTTCTTTATGGCAAATCCCTACAAGCTAATCGGTGTCGGCTCCCCGGTGGTCGACACACTCGCGAACGTAAATGATGACTTTCTGGTGGCCCATGTCGCTGGAGCCAAAGGCGGCATGGAGCTGGTTGATGCCGCGACCATCGCCGGCATCATTGGCAAGATGGATACGCCGCTCGTGCAGGCACCCGGTGGCTCGGCGGGTAACACCGCCGTCGGCGTCGCGAATCTCGGCCTGCCCACGACTTTCCTCGGAAAGCTCGGCAACGACGACAACGCCGCCTTCTACCGCGACAGCTTTAAGGCGATCGGTGGTGACATCGCCCGTTTTAAGAGCGCAGACGTGCCCAATGGCCACTGTCTCTCGATGGTCACGCACGACTCTCAGCGCACGATGCGCACCGACCTCGGTGCCGCGATGACGCTCTCGCCGGACGATGTTACCCCGGAGGATTTTGCCGGTGTGGACCATGCTCACATTGAGGGCTATCTACTTTTCAACCGCGACTTGCTTTTCCGTGTGCTCGAATGCGCCAAGCTCGCTGGCTGCACCGTGAGCCTGGACCTGGCTTCGTTTGAAGTCGTGGGCGCGGCTAAGGACATTTTGGCCGACATTTTGCGCGACTCGGTAGACATCGTTTTCGCCAACGAAGACGAGGCGGGTGCCTTCACGGATATGGGCGACGACTATATGGGGATGGCCGCGCATTTGGCTAGCCTGTGTGACATCGCCGCCGTCAAGCTCGGCAAGGCGGGCTCATTGATTCAACAGGGCGACCAACTGCATCGCATCGAGCCGTTAATCGTCAACAACGCCATCGACACGACTGGTGCTGGCGACCTTTGGGCGGCGGGCTTCCTTTACGGCTGGCTCTCGGGCAAGGACTTGCCGACCTGCGGCCGCTACGGTTCGATCCTTGGCGCAGAGGTGGTCCAGGTAATGGGCGGCGCGATTCCGGCCGACCGCTGGGAAGTCATCCGTGGGCAACTTGCCTAGATTGGAGCAGCGTTGGTTGGGGCATTGTCGCGCCAACCGCGTCACCTTAGCCGCCGCAGAGGCGGGTTGGAACCGCTTGGTCGAAGGTTATGGTGCTGCCAGTCGGCATTATCATAATTTCGATCATCTCGATCATTGCCTGAGGTTGCTCGATGAGCACTCAGGCTTGGTTGCGAATCCTACCGCTGTGGAGTTCGCAATCTGGTTTCACGACTGCGTTTATGATTCCAGGTGCCACGATAACGAAGCCCGGAGCGCGGCTGTTGCTCACGATTTTTTCCATTTGGATGAGGTCTTGGGAGAAGAGGTTGCTCAACTAATTTTGATTACGGAGCATCGGAAACAGCCACCGGCTGGAGATCCGGAAATGATCGTTGATATCGATTTGGCGATTTTGGGTGCCTCGCCCGATGTTTACGCTGCTTATGCCTCGAATGTGCGTCGGGAGTATTCTTGGGTTGCTCCAGATGACTATCGTGCTGGTCGCTGTCGCGTGCTGAAGGGATTCCTGGAGCGTGACCGCATCTATAATGCGGCATGTTTTAGGGAGGCTTACGATATGCAGGCCCGCGAAAATATGCAGCTAGAGCTTGATCGGTTGCTTGATGAGAACGCGCTTTAGATCTTTAAAAAAACGCAGTCCGAGGTGTGAAGTCCCCGGACTGCTTTCTGGCTAAAAAGGGCATTATGCCCCGGAAAATGGATCGCTGCTATAACGTTAAGCGTTGGGCAGGATAATGCATATCACCTGATTTGGCTGTATTGCAGTATATTATTTTCCGGAGTTCAAGCGCTGTTCCCACTCAAATTCCGAACTGGTCACGGAGTGCTCCAGGCGGCGGGTGCGGCGGTCCAGTTCCTCAAAAGTGCGTTGGAGGCGTCGCAGTGCCTGTTGGCGGGAGCTGGATATGGTGGAGTAAAATTCCAGCTCTTCATCGGATTCAATCGGTGCCATGGGAGCAGGCTTCATGATGAGGCCAAGGATCACGTAAACGGCGATGCCGAGCCAGAAGCCCGTGAGGGCGATCGCGATGATCATGGCTAGGCGGACCCAGGTCACCGGCATGTTGCGCCAATCGGCGAGCCCCTGGCAGACGCCCAGCAGCCAGCCGTGGCGTGAGCGATAGAGGGGGAGGGAAGGCGGTGATTGTCTCATAGTTGGGTGCGTTCGGGTTGCTTTTCTTTGTCGATGACGATCGTTTCAAGGGCGTCGATGCGCTTTTCCATTCGCTCCAGACCCTGGTGAATTTCCTGAAGGATTTTCGTTTCTTCGGCAGAGAGATTCTTGGAACTCAGCGCACTGCTGCCCTTGATGATCGCCGTGATGGCGATCGCGGCACCGCATAGTACCGGGATGCCAACGATGACGAATATCAAGAGGGCTGTGGACATGATGTTATAATACGGTTCGTGGTGTCAGCTTGCGAGGCGATTACTTCTTGCCGCCGATTTTTTCCTTCAGGCCGGCCAGTTCGGCTTCGATCTCGTCGTCTTGCGCCAGGCGGGTGAACTCATCTTCGAGCGAAGGCTTGGTCTTCGGGTTGACGAGGTCGGCCTCGGCTTCCAGACGGTCGATGCGGGTCTCGAATTGCTCGAACTTGGCCGCCGTATTCTTGACGTTAAATTTGCGGATATCGGTCTGCGCACGCTTCTTGTTGGTGGCGTGTTCGTGGCGCTGCACGAGGACGCGTTGCTTGTCGCGGGCTTGCTCCAGCTTGGCTTCGAGCTCGGCGATGTCGGCTTGGTATTGGCCAACCACGTCGGCGTGAGACTCGGCTTCGGCGGTAAGCTTTTCAACGCGTTCAGCATAAGCGCGCTTTTCGAGAAGGGCCTCGCGGGCGAGGTCTTCGCGGCCCTTGGAGAGGGCGAGCTCGGCCTTGGTGGCCCAGTCGGCGACCTTTACCTCGGCCTCGGCGCGAGCGCGGTCGACTTTGGTGCGTTCGGCCATGCATCCGGCGCAGGAGGCCTTGAGCTCAACCAGCGTGTCTTCCATCTCGCGGATGACCTGCTTGAGCAGCTTTTCGGGATCCTCAGCCTTGTCGAGCATGGCGTTGAGGTTCGAGCTAACGATATCGCGGAATCGGGAGAATATGCCCATGGTGTTTAGTGTGTTGAAGTTGTGAAGTGTTGATGTGTGTAAGTTGTCGTTTTGTGCCATTACTATAGAACGAAGTGTGCCAACGCGGTTTTTAATTTTGTAAGTCGTTGTTTTATAAGTGAATAATGGTAATTTGATGGGCGATTTTCTGTTTGTTCGTCTTAGCGAATTTGCTTGATAAATAGCGAAAAACGCTAAAGAATTATCGAAAATGTATGGGCAGGATGAGCCATTGGGGGAGTCGGATGCGTTTCTGGATTTTCAGTCACGCCTGAGCCGCGCGGCACCGGTGGAGCGCCCGGTTCTACTGGTGGGTGAGCGCGGCACGGGTAAGGAATTGGCGGCCCGGCGCTTGCATTATTTATCCAAGCGCTGGGACGGTCCACTGATCTCGCTAAACTGTGCGGCGCTGAGCCCGGGCGTGCTGGAGAGCGAGCTTTTTGGCCACGAGCAAGGGGCGTTTACGGGGGCCGCGCGTCGACGGGAAGGCCGCTTTGAGGCGGCGGATGGCGGCACGTTTTTCCTCGATGAGCTGGGCCAGGCACCGCTGGAAGTGCAGCGCAAAATCCTGCGCGTGGTGGAATACGGGGTGTTCGAACGCGTGGGCGGCAGCGAACCGGTCGAGGTGGATGTGCGGCTCGTCGCGGCGACCAACGCTGACCTGCCAGCACTGGCCAAAGCCGGGAAGTTTTTGCCTGACTTATTGGATCGCCTGACGTTTGAGGTGCTGGCTCTGCCGCCCCTGCGGGTGAGGCGTGGGGATGTCAGCCTGCTCGCCAATCACTTTGCGGCTCGCATGGCTTCGGAGCTGGACCGCTACGTGCCGGACTTCACGGCTGCCGCCCGTCGCGCGTTGGAAAACCACGACTGGCCGGGCAACATCCGCGAGTTAAAAAACGTCGTGGAGCGCGCGGTGTATCGGCTCGATTCCGACGAAGACGAGATCGCGAAAGTCGACTTTGACCCATTCGACTCGCCCTGGAGTAGCCGCCTGGGGAGCGCCGAGGGAACCGCGGTGGCCAAGCCTGCGGCGGTCGAAACTGCGGGCGAAGCCGCACCTAGCTTCGATTTACCCCTCACGGAGCAGGTCGCCTCGCTGGAGGCGCGCCAGATCGCCGAGGCGCTGCGGCGCACCCAAGGCCACCAAGGCAGGGCAGCGGAGCTGCTGGGCGTTGGGTATCATCAGCTTCGACGGCTGATGAAAAAGCACGAAGCGCTAATCGAGCTGTAGGCGCGCAATGCGTTTGGTCAGCGAATAAAGCTGCTTTTGAATTTCCACGAAGTCGTTCTCCAGCAAGTAGATGCCAAGCCGTTCCTTTTCGCGGTCGCGGAGTGATTGCTGCAATTGCTCGCGGGCGGTTTTCAGCTTTTTGCGGACCTCCGGTTGCGCATCAATGGCGGACTGGGAGAGCGCCAAGTTGCCGTTGATCAGTGATTCGCGAATGCCATGGAGCAGCTCAAGCGTTTGCGCCTGCATGCTCCCGAGGGCCTCGCCGCGGGCTTGGCTGACGACGGTATGCGAGTCCCGCCGCTGCTTGGCCAGGCTGCGCAACGAGCCGCCACCGAGCTCGGCAATGTTCTCCCAATAGTTGGCAATGGAGGCGATCTGGTGCAGGCGGCTCGATTGGGCCGGCTGGAGATCGCACGAGGCGAGGCTGGAAAAATAGGTTACGAGGCCGCGATGAAGTTGGTTGATTTGCTCACTGCGTTTTTCGATGGATTCCAGATCGGCCGCGTCGTTTTGGAGAAAGGCTTTGCCTGAGGCCTGAACCTGATCGATGGCGTACTGCGCCAGGTCGACCACTTCGAGCCGGGCCTGTTCCAGTGCCTCGTTGGGGGTTGCCAGGTAGACCGGATTGATGTGGCGCGGCGTGGCGATGTCCGCCTGGTCGGCTTCGCGGATGGGGACGATTTTGCGGACGATTGCTGCGAACGGCCCCACGAACCCAATGAAGAGCAATGTGTTGGCGATGTTGAAAATGGTGTGGGCATTGGCGATTTCCCGAGCGGTGTCGTCGGGGGAAATCATTTGCACGAGTGCGGCTAGCTGCGGGATGAACCACCCGAAAACGATCACCCCGGCGAAGTTAAACATGAGGTGCACCACGGCGGCCTGCACGGCTTCGCGGGGCTTGCCAATGGCGGCTAGGAGCGCGGTGACACAGGTGCCGATATTGGCACCAAAGCACAGCGCGATACCGGCCTCCAGCGAGATGACGCCTTGTCCGGCGAGGACGATTACGATGCCGGTGGTCGCGGCCGAGCTCTGCACCAGTGCGGTAAACAGCGCCCCGGCGAGGATGCCCAGCAGCGGTGCCTGCATGCTCTCCATCAGCTCGATAAATGGCGGGTAATCACGCATGGGCGCGGCACTTTTGCTCATCTGGTCCATGCCGAAGAAGATCAGGCCTAGGCCGAGGATTAAGCCGCCGATGACGCCTAGCGTTTTCTTCCGAAACAGAAACACCAGGAAAAAGCCAGCTGCCGCCGTTGCCACGCCCCATTGGGTGACGTTGAAGGCGATGATTTGCGCCGTGACCGTCGACCCGATATTGGCGCCCATGATGACCGGTATTGCCTGCTCCAGCGACATCACGCCCGCCGAAATAAAGCCCACCAGCAGCACGGTCGTGATCGACGAACTGTTAACCGCCGCAGTGACACCCGCACCCGTTGCCGCGCCGGCCCAGCGGTTGACGGTCAACTTGGCCAGCATGTTGCGCAGCTTATCCCCGGCCACGGCCTTGAGGGCCTGTGTCATCTGGTCGAGGCCGAAGAGGAAAAAGCCCAGCCCGCTGAGCAGGCCGATGATTATTTCCGCGACGGGCAAGCTGGCGCTTTCAGGTGGCATGGGGTTGTGGATGAATAGCTTATGAGTCTGCGCGCAGGTTGGCTAGAGGAAACTGTATGGCTGGCTGCCATGGAAAACACGATACCTACAGTAACTCATCCAGCTTAGGTGCGACTTCGATGCCTTTTTGCGAGATGTTCCATCCAGCTCCTTTGGGGCGATTAGGGTTTTCGTAATCTTCAGACAATAGAATCAGGACGTCCCAACGGCCATTGCTGCTTTGGAAGGCTGAGCCGCTGACAGCGCCTCCTGCGCCAAAGCCTAAAAGGCGTGTCTTGACGGTTAATGAGCCAGAATCAGCTGTGGTTGTAGTATGGCTATCCGAGAATAGGGAAGACTGCATCAAACGGTCCCGTTTAAATACAATGATGCCGATATCGTTCTGAAGTTCCTTTTCCGCAGACCAGTTAGCAGCCCAAATGATGTCTTCCTTTGCAACTTGTCCGTGGAAGAGTGAATACTTATTGGTCAATCTGTGCGAAGGTATTTCTTCAACCTTTAGACTTATCAAATCGTCGATTACGAAAGCTTGTTTGATCTCCTCTGAAGTCGGTTTGCTCGGGCCTCGGCAACCGCTCAAAATAAAGGCTAGGCATAGAGTGATGATCAAGTATTGCACGCCAATTGATATCACCTTGTGTTCGGGCTTGTCGCTAAACCACGCTCCAGCCCAGCTCCTGTCCGGCCCACATGGGGACGACGTCGCCGTATTTCTCGGGAATGGACATGGCTTCGTCGCGCAGGGTGATGATCTTTTCCGGCGGGGTGACGCCGTAGATGCGGTGCGCGTTGTCGGAGACAAAGGCCTGGAGCTTGTCCAGCGCGTTGTGCTTGGCAAAGAGATCCGCCATGAGCGGGAGGGTGATTGGCGCGGTGAAGACGCCGGCCGCGCAGCCGCAGCATTCCTTCTTGTGCTGGGGGTGGGGGGCGCTGTCGGTGCCGAGGCTGAGCTTCGGGTGGGCGGAGAGGGCGGCGTTGAGCAGCGCGTCGCGGTCGTCGGGCCGTTTCGCTATGGGCTTACAGAACAGGTGCGGATTGAGCATGCCGCCAGCCACGTCGTCGAGCGTGATGATCAGGTGGTGCGCGGTGACGGTCGCGTGGAGGTTGTCAAACTTGTCGAGCAGGGCCACGGCGTGGGCGGTGGTGATGTGCTCCATGACGATTTTCAACTTCGGAAACTTCGTCGCGATCTGTTCGTAAACTGTTAAAAATTCGCGCTCGCGGTCCATCACGAAGCCATTGGTCTCACCGTGGACGAGCAGCGGAATGCCAAGCTCTTCCATCAGCGCCATGGTGGATTCAGCCTCGGCGAGCTCCTTCACGCCGCCCTCGGAGTTGGTAGTAATGCCGGCCGGGTAGAGCTTGATCGCGGTGATATACGGCATGGCGGCTTCGAGCTCTGCGCGTGTGTAGGAGCGGAAAAAGAGCGTCATGAACGGCTCGAAGTCGTCGCCCGCGGTCGCGGCCAGGATCTCGTCGCGGTAGGCGAGGAGGCGGTCCAGGTTGTCGACGGGCGGCACCAGATTGGGCATGATGATGGCACCCGAAAAGTGCTGCGAGGTCAGCGGGGCAACGGTCTTAAGCATCTCTCCTTCGCGGAGGTGCAGGTGCATATCGAGCGGCGACTTGAGTTTGATTTCCATCGCGGGCTACGCTACACCCGTTCCGTGCTTTCAGAAAAGACTATTTCCCCGTTGTTGATTTTTTCGCTGTTGGTGGCGTTTTTCTGCGCGCCTTTGAGCGCTGAGAAATACGATGCCAGCCGTGTGCAGGAATACATTGACGCGTTGGTGGACCGCGATTTGAACCAGTCCATCATTGTTGGCGTGATCGACCTTTCCGGACAGAATTACCTGACGGCCGGGCAGATTTCCAAAGACGACCCGCGGCCACCGAAGCCGGACGACCAATTTGAGATCGGGTCGGTGTCGAACGTCTTTACCGCCACGGCTACGTCGGCGCTCGTCGTGGACCGCCAGCTCACTTGGTCACAGCCGGTGAACGCCTTTATCCCCGACTATGTGAACACGCCGCACTTCGGCCACTTGCCATTGCTGCTTATGCACCTGGCCACGCACACCAGCGGTCTTCCGCACAATCCGCCAAACCTCCAGCCCGCCAATCCGCTGGACCCGTTTGCGGACTTCTCGCACCACCATGTCTACATGGGAATCACCGTGATCGGGCTGACGATTCCGCCGGGGCAGGAGTATCAATTTTCCATGTTTGGCTACGGACTGCTCGGCCATGTGCTGACGCTGCGGACCAATAAGACCTACGGCGAAGTCATCGACACCTATGTGTCGCGTCCACTTGCGCTGAAGGACACCACGGCCTCGCCCGATCCGGAGAAAATGATCCCTGGGCACAATGGCCGACAGGTCGTCCCGAACTGGCATTGGGATGGCTTGGCCGGTGGCGGTGCAATCTGCTCATCGGCGCGCGACTTGTTGCGCTTCGTCGCGGCAAACATGCAGATGATCAAACTCGATACCGACGACATCCGCGCGATTAAGACCACGCAGAATGTTTACATGAAAACCTCCATGCCCAACACCAGCGTCTGCTACGGCTGGCATTTGACGCAAAAAGGGCTGGCCCCGATCTATTGGCAAAATGGCAAGACGGCAGGCTACTCGGCCTACGTTGGCTTTAATCCCAGCACCCGCACCGGCTGTGTGGTGCTCTCGAACAGCGGACAGGGGCTGGATGATGTCGGCTTTTACATCTTGGATCCCGAGCAATATCCGCTGCCCAAGCCGCCGCCGAGTGGCATTCGGCCGGTGAAGCAGCTGCGCAATTATGTGGGCGTTTATCGGGTGGGGCCGGATGCAGATATCATCATTACCAATGACGGCGGCAAGCTCTACGCGCAGATCCCCGGGCAGCCGAGCTATCGCGTCTATCCGGTCGGCCCAAATGACTTTGCCTACGCCACGGGAGATGTCCGCATCAGCTTCAATGAGAATCGTGGCCGCGTCGATTCACTGACCATGATGATCGGCCTGAAGAAGATTAACGGAAAGCGCGTGCAGTAGATATTTTACTGCCGCTCGCGCAGTTCGGCCCGTCGCATCGGCATTCGATCAATTTGGGCGAAGACATTCTGCAGCTCAAAGTTGCTCCAGTCGAATTGTGCTTTGGCACCACCATCCAAACCAATCAGGACAAGGTCTTGGTCTTTCAATTTCGACCCAATTTGCTCGATCAGTTTGCCCGACTCAACCGGTGGCGTGTCTAAGAAGCGATACCACAAATGGTCGCCTTCAGTGTAGAGGACAACCAGCTTTCGATCCAGCAGTTCCGGTGCGTATTGATCCAGCTCGAGATTGAATGCCGCCAATTGCTTTTCGTTTTCAATTTTGGCCAGCAGTATACGATGCTCCCAGCGAAAATCCTCAAGCGATTTGGCGGATTCCTGCGCCAATAATGGCGCGCTGAATGCGGCAAAGCCGGTAACGATAGCGCTTAATTTCATGCCTACAATATAAGGCAACAGGCGCTTATCGCAAATGGATGGCTGAATCTAAAGGGCGTATTTCAGGGCCTTCTTGCCGTGCATCAAGGTCAGGTGGTTCTGGCCGCCGGGCTTTTCGGACTTCTCGGTGTGGCCGATTTGCTGGGCGTCCAGGCCGAAGCTTTCGATCGCAGCGAGGACCTTCTTTACCTTGCTCTTCGGGACGAAGACTTCGAGGCGGTGGCCCATGTTGTATACCTGATACATTTCCTTCCAAGTGGACTTGCTGGCCTTTTGGATCGCCGTGAAAATCGGCGGCAGCGGCATGAGGTTGTCCTTCACGAAGTGGACCTTTTTACCGAAGCGCAGGCACTTGGTCTGACCGCCGCCGGAGCAGTGGACGAGGCCGCGGATGTCGTCGGGAAATTCCTTGAGCAGCTTGGCTACAACGGGTGCGTAGGTGCGGGTCGGGGAGAGCAGGGCCTCGCCGACGGTCATGCCGTCCGCGCCGGGTAGCTCGTCCTCGAGCTTGTAAGGACCGCAGTAGACGAGCTCTTTGTCGGTCGTGGCGTCGTAGGTTTCGGGATACTTTTCGCGGTAGTAGGGGCAGAGCAGGTCGTGGCGGGCGCTGGTTAGGCCGTTGCTGCCGATGCCGCTGTTGGGCGCGGACTCGTAGTTGCACTGGCCAGCGGAGCTGATGCCAATGATCGCCAGACCGGGCTTGATCTTGTCGCCCGTGATAACCTTGTCGCGGTTCATGACGGCGGTTGCGCAGGAGTCAACGGTCACCGTGCCGACGAGGTCGCCGACGTCCGCGGTTTCACCGCCGCCGCTTTGGATGCCGAAACCGAACTCGCGCAGCGTGCCGAGAAAGTCTTCTGTGCCCTGAATGAGCTCCGCGAGCGCGGCGCCGGGGAAGCGGCGGGCATTGCGGTTGACGGTGCTGGAGAGCAGCACGCCGTCAGTCACGCCGACGCAGAGCAGGTCGTCCACGTTCATGACGATGCTGTCCTGGGCGATGCCGCGGAAAACGGACGCGTCGCCGGTCTCCTGATAGTGCAGGTAGGCGACGTTGGACTTGGTGCCGCTGCCATCGCTGTGGATGACGTTGCACTTCTTCTTGTTGCCGGTCAGATAGTCCTCAGTGATCTTGCAGAACGCGCCCGGAAAGAGCCCGCGGTCGAGGTTGTCCACGGTGGCGTGAACTTCTTTTTTGCTGCTGGAAACGCCGCGCGCGGCGTAACGGCCTTGGTCTTTAGTCGTCTTGGGCATGGTTCCTAAATAAGAGTTGGGTAGTGTGTCCTTATGGCAACCTATATTTGATCGGCGTAAGTAATGTCGACAACGAGAACTCGTTTTAAGGCGTGGTCGACACGGTAGAGCAAAACATATTCATCGATAATCAGTCCGCAGACATCTCCATCGCTGTCACCCTCGGAAAAATCCGGTTCGCGAAAAGGATCTTTTCCCAGTTTGCGCACTTCGTAGAGAAGTCTGGTGCCGTCCTGTTTAACCTTGGCGAGAAGGAAATCCGTGCAACGTTCGCTGATGAAAACGTCGTAATTCACGGACTAATTATCTTTTAAGCGAGCTTCAAACTCCTCCAATGATACCCAGGCACCGGGTGTCTTATCGTCAATTCGCCGGGTGATTTCGGCTCTGTAAGCTTCGTTTTCGCGTAATCGACGCAGGACCAAATGGGCCATTAGACGCTTGCGGTCAGTTGGCTCAAGGCGATCTACCTCGTCAATTAATTGCGTGATGCTCATGCTAAAAGCCTAGTCGCTTAACTGAAGTTGTCGAACTTTTCCTTAGGGTTGAGGTACGCCTTTACTCCGCCAAAAACTTCTCCAGGTGCGCCTTGAGCTGGTCGTGCTCGGTGCAGACGGGGAGGTCGCTATTTTCCTGGGCGAATTGGTCGCTGGGGCGGAAGAGGAACGCGCGGTTTGCCGAGCGGAGCATGGTCAGGTCGTTGTAGGAGTCACCGGCGGCGGCGATCTCGAAGTTCAGGCTCTGCAGGGCGCGGACGGCCTTTTCCTTTTGGTTGTCCTGGCGGAGCTGATAGCCGGTGATGCGGCCTTCCGGGTCGACGATTAACTCGTGGCAAAAGAGAGTCGGGAAGCCAAGTTGGGCCATGAGCGGCTGCGCGAACTGCGCAAAGGTGTCGGACAGGATGATGAGCCGCGACTGGCTGACGAGCCATTCGGTAAACTCCTTGGCACCGGGCAGCGGGGTGAGCTCGCCAATGACTTCCTGGATCAGCGGCAGGCGGATGTCGTGCTTGGCCAGGATGTCCAGGCGGTAGTTCATGAGCACGTCATAGTCGGGCTCGTCGCGGGTCGTGCGCAGCAGGGCGTCCACTTTCGTGCGCTCGGCAACGGCTTTCCAAATTTCCGGGATTAGCACCCCTTCCAAGTCCAGGCAAACTAACTTCATGGCGTGCATCTTCACGCGGGCGCGCGCGGGGTCAAGGGCAACGTGCCGTTGCATCCAGAAACTTTCAGCCTGCAATGACGCTCAATGCTGCAAGCCGTTCTGGGCAAGCTACTTTTTAAAATGAGCCTTGGCCGCCTTGAATGCCTCGTTGTATTCGCGGGTCTTTTTCTCTGCCAGCTCGACCAGCTCTTCGCCGAGATCGGCGACGCGGTCCGGGTGGTAGCGCTTCAGGGCGTCGAGGTAGGCTTTTTTAACGGCGGAAAAGTCGGCGTCTTCCGAGACGTTGAATACCGCACGGAAGTCTTTGGCGGAGTTCTTTTTCAGGGCCGGTGGGTTGGCCTCGGGGCGTGGCGGAGGCTTGGATTCCTGTTTGGCGTAAGTCGGCCCGCTTTGTTCGAACAAGTGGTCTTTTTTATAATGACGCTTCAGCGTGAGGCGTGCGTTGGGGTAAATGCGGCGCATTTTCTCCATGGCCTCGCGGGTGGTCTCCGCTGGCAGCGACTCAGTGAACTCGGTGCCATCGGGCTGCACGAGCTGAAATTCAAACCACGGTTGATCACGTTGTGGAATCATCGGCGCGTAACTCTAGCGTTGCTTCCGGGGCTGGCAACTCCAGATGATTTTATCCGCCTTTACGCTGCCCGGGGCAATCTCTCAGTGACGCCTGTGGCCATCTTGCTTCAGGCAATTAGGCGCATCGTTCTGTAGTGATGACTCGAATCTCCCCCAGCTCGCTTGTATCAAAATATTGAGCCGAAAATAGGTAACTTTTCTAAATTGTGGCGGTTCTTTTACGAAAAATAAGTCAAAAACAAGCGTTTAGGGCTGTTTAGGTTGGAAATTTGGATGTTTTACCTTTCCATTGTTTAGCAATATAAGTTATATTAAACTATCTCCGCAACACCCGTTACGGCCATCAGAAATTTAATAACCAATACATTAACAACTAATCACTACGGACCGGCATGAAAACAGTAGCCATCATTGAAGACCAGACCGCCGTTCGCGAAATGATTGCGGACATCATCCGCTCGACGCCCGGCTTTGAAGTCATCGCCGAATCCGGCGAGGGGCAGGAAGCACTTAATATCTGCCTGGAGCAGAAGCCTGATTTTATCGTTCTGGACATTATGTTGCCGGGGCTCAATGGCGCGGAGGTCCTCCGCCGCATTGCCAAGCAACTGCGCAATTCGCGTGTGCTGGTGTTCTCCGGTTACCAGAATCCGTCTTTGGTTCGTGAACTCTTGCAGGCCGGTGCCCACGGTTTCGTGGAAAAGTCCGCGCCGCTTTCCGAGTTGCGCAAGGGCATTGATATCGTCGCCAACGGCGGCAGCTACTTTGGCCCGGAAGTCGCGCAAATGCTGCGTGAAGCCGTGCTCAACCCGAGCGCCAACGCCAAAAAGGGCGTCGAGGTGCTCACGGCCCGCGAGCGCGAAATCCTCCAGCTCATTGCCGAAAGCTACAGCACCAAGGAAGTTGCGCAAAAGCTCAGCATCAGCGTGAAGACAGCGGAAAACCACCGCACCAACCTGATGAAGAAGCTCGATCTGCACGACGTCGCCAGCTTGACGCGTTTCGCAATCCAGCACGGCCTCGTCGAAGGCATGGTCCGCACCCCCCAACAAACCGCCTAAGCCAACCTCCCGGCCAGAGCTGAGCTTGTTGAAGCTTGGATCGATAGATTTGCCCAGTGGGCAAATGATCTTTTTGAAAAGCGCGTTCCCCACTGGAGCGCGTTTTTTTGCGGATGTCTGGCGGATACTTAGTGGATCGCGAATTTCCACATTCGCATACTATCTACGATTTATAAAAACAGATGGATAGTAAGCGAATGTGGAAATTCGCGATCCGCTTAGCATCCGCGTTCCGCTAGACACCTGCATCCTTCCGCTCTACTGCCGCGAACGCTCCGCCAGGATTTCCTCGATCAGCGGATGGCCGCCGAGGGTATCGGTGCGGAAACACCTGAGGCCGGGCAAGCCGTGTTCCGCCCCGGTGCAGATCTGCGCGATGTCGCCGCCTTCTCCGGCGTGTCGACCGGGCCCGAGGAACAGCAAGGCCACGACCACCGGGCTGGAGATGTCCACTTCGCGCAGCGCGCGCTCCAGCAGGGGTTCGTTAAAATCATACTCCGGTCCGTCGCGACGCTCCATTGAGGCCACGGTGAGCGACCGGCAGCGCTGGCCAAGCTGTTTGCGCAACTGATCGCCGATTGCATTGCGCGCTTCGGTGACTTTGGGCTCCGGGCTGCCGTGGTCGACGAGGATTACGCCGGGCTGCTTGAGCTGGCGTCGCGCAATTTCGCGGTCCACGCGCTCAGCCAGGGCGCGGGCGATGCGGTCATCGTTCTCGGAGGGGGCGAAAAGCGGCGGGGCGAATTCTACCTCGAAATCAGCCCAGTCGGGGTTTTCCTGGCGCAGCTTTTCGATGCGTTCGGGCAGGTATTCGGTGAGTGCGCGGCTGGGGCCGATGAAATAGGGCAGGACGCGGAAGTGACGTTGCCCGGCGTTGAGTCGGCGTCGCAGGGCGGGCAAAAAGGTCTCGGCGGGAATGCTGTCGAGTTGCTCCGGGGGGACTTTGCTGGAGTGCAGCACCGACACCGGCGAGACCAGTCGGCCGAGGCGTTCGGTGAGGTTCCCAGCCGTCCGGCGAAGGGCGAGGGTGGCGTCGGCGCGCAGCGATCCGTTATCGACGAGGAGCAGGGCCGGTTCCGGCGCGGGTTTTTTTACGTTGACCATATTAATGACTTGCGCCTGATAGGCGGCCTGCAAAACTATGGCGGCATGTCTCGCGTTTTCAACTTCGCCTTTGTATCTTTATTTGCAGTTCTTCTTTTCTCCGGTTGCTCGGATACCGACCCAAAGCCTAGCGACACCATTATGGGGAGTCCTACTCGACCGGGCGGCAGTGATGTCATCAACGGCGAGTATTATGGCGACGTAGCCGGCGGTGGCCAGGGCTTTACCCAAGGCAACGCTTGGGACGACGGCCTCGAAGACCGCGACAGCCTGAACAGCGGTTTTGGTGACGGCATGAATGGCGGTCCGCAAAACGTGATCGAGTCTATTTACTTTGGTTTCGACCAATACAGCATCCCACCGGCAGAGCGCTCCAAGGCGGACGCAGCTGCCGACTACCTGCGCAGCAATCCCGGCGCGCGCCTGATTGCCGAAGGCCACACCGACGCTATCGGCACCTCGGAATACAATAACGGCCTCAGCGACCGCCGCGCTAACAGCGTGAAGACTTACCTTGAGCAAATGGGTATTGACGGCAGCCGCGTGGAAATCCTCGCTATGGGCGAACTCCAGGCTGACCAAAGTGCTACCAAGGGCAGCGAAGCCTCCAAGCAGGATCGCCGTGTGGACCTGATTGCGGTCCAGTAGTTTCCCGAATTGGGTCGGCTCGACCGACCATGCAAATGCAAGGTTGCGGAACCGGCGTTTTGTGCTAATATGGCTGGTTCGTTTTATTTAAAATGAGTGATTCATTTTCCAGCATCGACCCGCAATCGGCCGCGTCCAAGCCCGCGAAGCCGCAGGTCCACTATGACCACACTTTCAAGGTGACTCCCGAGTATCGTGAGTCTCTGCCGGACATGCAGAATGCCGACAGCGCCAACATTCAAGGCGCGAATGTGCCGATCATGCAGGTGGGCATTAACAACTTCCGGCTGCCGCTGGCGTTTCTGACCGGCGACCAGCGTCAGATTACGCTGGAGACCTCTGTCACCGGCACGGTCTCGTTGGCTGCGGATTCGAAGGGCATCAACATGAGCCGCATCATGCGCGTGTTCTACGATTTCAAGGACCGCGTGTTTGATCTGGAGCTGCTCGAAGAGATTCTCCTGCGCTATAAGCAGGAGATCGGCAGCAGCCGCGCCCGCCTCAAGTTGAGCTTTAGTTACCCGATTCTCAAGCCGAGCCTGCGCAGTAATCTCGAAGGTTGGCAATATTACGAAGTGGCGTTCGAGGGTTTCCTCGACGACCTGAACCGCTTCCGCAAGGTCATCCACTTTGACTTCGTTTACTCGTCGGCATGCCCGTGCTCTTCCGAGCTTTCCGAGCATGCCCGCGACGCGCGCAACATTTACGGCATCCCGCACTCGCAGCGCTCCAAGGCCCGTGTGTCGCTGGAGGTCCGCCAAGGTGAGCTGATCAGCCTCGAAGAAGTGCAGCAGCTCTGCCTCGCCGCGCTCAAGACGGAGACGCAGGTCATGGTGAAGCGCGAGGATGAGCAGGCTTTTGCCGAGCTCAACGGTGCCTACGTCAAATTTGTCGAAGACGCCGCGCGCTTGCTCTACGAGCAGTTCGACGCCGATCGCCGCATCCGCGATTTCCAAATCGCCTGCGCGCATTTGGAGTCCCTGCATTCGCACGACGCCGTTGCCGTAATCAACAAAGGCCGCGAAGGCGGTTTCGACGCCGACTTCAGCGATTTCAAAGACCTCGTCTGCTAGCAGCGTGCCGCTGCATCCAGTGATTTGCCCATTGGGCAAATGTGAAGAGGCAAGGTGAGAGCGGTGCTCTAGCCATGCATCGCGTGGTCGCAAGGGAGGTCTTCGCCGGACCAAGCGCGCTTACTAGTCCAAGGTTCGTCTTCGCCGATCCAGAATGGGGCGTCGGCGCGGAGGCCGAGGTGCAGGAAACCGCAGAGACAGAGGTAAAGGCTGCCAGTGCAAATGTATTTCTCGCCGAGGGATGGTTGTGCGCCGCAGAAGCCGATGCGCAGCCAGCCTTGTTCGTCGAAGGTGTTGGCCGCGCCGAATTGACGCTGGAGCACCGCAGTCAACGCGCAGCGGACACTGGCGGGGCTCAGCTCGGCAGGCAGTTTGCCAATCAGCGCGGCTTGCGAAAGCGCCTGGAACGCGCCGATGCGGTAGGCAAGCGAGCGGCCGATGGGCGGGTACGTGCCGTCAGGCGCGATGAAGCGCTCCTGCACGACGGCGTAGCGGACCAGCCGCGCCTCGATCGGCTCGCGGAATTGTTTCCAACGCTGGGAGACCTCGCCACCTGTATTCACGATGTCGTAGAGCATCGGATGGATGACGAAGCTGTTGTAATAATCCCAGTGGAAGTCCGCGCCGTCGCCATAAACGCCGTCGCCCTTGTACCACTGCATGTGTTGGCGGATGGCGTAGTCGATCCGCATGGCGTCCCATTGGGCACCCGCTTTATAGAGAAAGGCTTCGATGATGGCGGAAAACAGCAGCCAGTTGCAGGGTGCGGGTTGGATGACGCGTGTGCTTTGCAGGCAGTTGACCACGCGGGCCTGGATTTTAGAGCTGAGCTTTTGCCATACGCTGTTCCAACTGCGGAGCAACCCTTGGGCGAGGAAGGCGGCGTCGACGAGAGGTTGGTGGCCGCCCGTGAAGTTCATCGCGTCGGGCGATTTGGGGTCCGTCGCATGCTCCATTGCGGTCAGCGTTTGCGCTATGAAATAGTCGCGCAGCACAGCTTCTTCCGGCGGGCAATGGGTATTCTCCAGCCATGGGGCGATGCCTGCCAGTGCGCGGCCAAAGGCTTCCAGGTGAGCATACTCGGCGCGAATGCCATCCAGGTGTTCCTCAATCGGCATGCGCTCGCGAAGTCTGCCGGCGGCGAGATTTTCCAAAAGTGGCTTGGCAATTTGCGTCAGTTGGTCGACCCAAATTTGGCGCGGGGAGAGGGGCGTAGTCATGTTTGAAAATGTGCTGGCTTAGGGATGCCTGGGGTTTGATTTCCCATCTAAGGTGCTCGTTTTGGCTTTGGCGATAACCTATGAAAGGTTCTTTTTGCGAAACTCCGTTGGGCTTTCTCCGTAACGTGCTTTGAAGGCGGTGGCGAAATGCTGAGTCGTGTTATAGCCGAGGCTAAAAGCGATATCGGTAATGGTGCGCGCCGAGCTGTGCAGCTCTTGGGTGGCTTGTCGAAGGCGACGCTCGTTTTGGTAGGATTGTGGTGAAACGCCCAGGTGGTTCGCGAAGAGTCGGTGAAGATGGGAGCGATGCGTGTTCAACTGCTCGGCGAGTTCGTTTACCCGAATCGGCTCGCGGCTGTCTTCGATCAAGTCAAGCGCGCGACGAAGCGTGGTCGGAAGCGTTTGCTCCGTTTGCGCATTGGCGAGGCGAACGAGTGTAGAGAGTAGCATCCACAAGTGAGCCTGCTGATCGAGCTCCGCATGTGGCGGGGGGCGATGGCAGTTATTGATGATGGACTCCAAATGCGGCAATAACTCCAGGCCGCCGGTATCCAGCCAATTGGGTAGACGCTGGAGCTGGCTCGCGAGCAATGCAGAGCCCAGCAGATTGGTTTCTACATGAATCCAATACAGATTACATGGATGTAGCAGATCATTGGGCAGCCCGTGCCATTCGTCGGGCTGACTAATTTGGATGGAGCCAGGGCCGAGGGAGTACTGCTGGCGCTCGGTGAAGTAATCAATGACGCCGCCGGTGATGACGCATATCTCGATGCAATCGTGGCGATGAGGCTTGAATGCATGGAGGCTGGAGCGGTTTCTCGACCGGCCAACCATCGGTATGGCTTCAAGCAGGGTGTCCGGGCGAAAAAAATACTCACGATGGCTCATGGGGTCATTGCAAGTTATCCGAGTGACTTTGCTTCCGCAAGAATGTTTCACGATGTCTCATCATCAAAGTTGGACGCTGATGTTGGCGAGCATCTGCTATAGTGTTGCCATGATTACCAATCCCGGAACGAAAATCGTGATCAGCAATGAGCAGCGTGAGTCATTTTTCCACAACGGATTTATTCGTTTGGACAACGTTATCAGCGAGGAGGAGCTGAACTGGTATCGTGATCGATACGACGCCATGTTCGAGGACGAGTCTAAGATTAAGCAGCTTGGAGGCAAGGACGGCAGTGGCCGCGCAACGCTGCCGCAGATACTGGGGCCGAGTAGGGAGAATCCCGAATTTTGCGAGCAGCCGTACTTTGAGCGGATGTTGGATGTGTCGCGGCAACTGTTGGGGCCGACGGCGGCGTTCAAGTTCGACCACATGATTTTAAAGCCGGCAGGCTTTGGGAGGGAGACTCCCTGGCACCAGGATCAGGCTTATCATCAGCCGACACACCGTTACCTGAATATTAATTTCTGGATGCCGCTGGAAGATGTGAGCATTGAAGATGGCTGCATGCAATATGTGCGCTACACGCATGGCGGCGCAGTGGTCCCGCATCGCTATTTGATTCCCGGTTGCAACACGAGCGCACTGGTGGCGGATAATCAGGATTTCTGGATGGCCAATGCTACGCCATTGCCTTGTCCAGCAGGCAGCGTGTGTCTGCATCTTAGCTATTGTATGCATTACGCCTCTGCTAACACCAGCAGCCGCCCGCGCCGCGCCTACATCTCTATTTTCGAGGCGGATTCCGAGCCACTGGCCGAGCCGATTCACTTGCCTTGGCAAGAGGACCCTTACTGGCCGGATTTGGCACCGCAGGCTTGAGCTAATTCTTGCCTTCGTCCTCGGAGTCTTTGTCGCGATCGGTTGCTTTTTCAGCCTGAGATTGCATCACGAGCGGGACAGAACTCTTAATGTGCAAGTCGCGCTGCGGGAACGGAATTTCGATACCTTCTTCTTTAAAGCGGTCCCATATTTCGAGGAGCACGGCGCTTTGAATATTGGCCACGCCCTCGTGCGGATCGCGGATCCAGAAGCGGAGTTGCAGGTCCACCGAACTATCGCCAAAACCCTTGAGCAGGCAGATCGGCGCGGGCTCTTTGATGACGCGCGACTGCTTGGCCGCGGCGGCTTTACAGATTTCAATCGCCTGGTGCGGGTCCTCTTTGTAGGAGATGCCGACATCGATTTTTATCCGCACGCGATCGTGCGTGAAGGACCAGTTGACCACGCGCTGGGTGATCAGGTCTTCGTTCGGAATCAGGTGCTCGGTGCCGTCGCGGGTGATTACGGAGACGTAGCGCGCGCGCAAGCTATTGATCCAGCCGTAGGTGTCATCGAGCTCAATGACGTCGCCTGGTTTGATCGAGCGGTCCGACAGGAGGATGAAGCCGCTGATCAGGTTGGAGACGATTTTTTGCAGACCGAAGCCCAGGCCAAGGCCGAGTGCGCCGCCAAACACCGTGAGCGCCGAGAGGTTGACGCCGACCGACGTCAGCCCGACGACCATGGCGATGATGATAAAAAAGATGCGGATGATTTTGCCGATTAACGCGCGGGTGGAGGCGTTGATGCGGTCAATGGTGTCCACCCGTCGCTCGACGAATTGCGAAAACCCAATGCCAATCCAGAGCGCGACCGCGAGTGAGGCGGCCACGGTGAAGAGCTTCCACAGCGAGAGCGATTCACCGCCTGCGGGAATGGGTAGGGTGATAGTCTCCAGAAAATCGACCACGGCATCGTCCACCGTGAGCACCATTGCAGCGCTCATTAAAAATAAAATCCCCGCCGTGGATTGCGCCCAAAAACGGTCGCGGATAAACGACGTGACGACGCCGATCACCGTCCACATGACGAATAAAGTCGCCGCGACCCGAAAGACCGGCGTGGCAATTTCGGCCATCGCCATGGCGGCAGCGAGCACGGCCATCACCAGAGCAAGGATCGGCAGCTCGGCGTTTTCCTTGAACCAGATCTTCGGGTTATAACGCTCGTTGGGGTCCCCCGTTTTTCCACGGAAAACTGAGAATATCGCCAGCCAAACCACGCCGACGACAATGACCTGCCACCAGTTCTCAGGCTTTGCTGCTTCGACGGTGGGGCATAGCCATTGCAGGGCGTTCATGCCGTTTATCATTGGAGGTAAACGGCGCTAAGTCAAGCCGTGTGAGGGGTTTACGGTCCCTCGATCACCGCGAGGGTTAGGTCGTCTTCCATGGTGATCTCGTCCCCGATCTGGCGGACGCGCTCGGTAATGGAGTCCGCCTGATGCTGCGGGGAGAGCTGCACGGTGGCGCGGATCAGCTGTTCAAAAGTCAGCTCGCCATAAGCATCGAGGATTTCGGGTAGGCCGTCCGTATAGAGAAAAAGACGGTCGCCGGTCCCGAGTTCGCCCTGGATTGGCTTTGATGACGGTTCGTCCATCAGGCCGATGGCCATGCTTTCGGAGAACTCCAGTTTTTCGAGTGTGTGGGTGGCTTTGCGCCAGACAAACGGGGGCGGGTGCCCGGTGTTTGCGGCAGTGTAGGTTAGGTGGCCGCTCTCGGTGAGCAACAGGTGGCCGCAGATCGCGGACATGAACCGGTTGTTAAACTGGCCGAGCAGCAGGGTGTTCAGGCTGGTGAGAAATTGCTCGGGATCGCCGTCGTATTGCGAGGCAAGCTGGTCCGTCAAGTGGCGCACGAGCACGGTGTACATGGCTGCGGACAGGCCGTGGCCGCAAACGTCGCCAATGAAGAAGAATGTAAATTTCTTGGGCGTGACGGGGAAGACAATAATGTCGCCGCCAACGGCCTCCATTGGGCGGTAGGATACGCCGACGGTCATGCCGTCGAAGTCCGGGACGCGACCGGGGATCATCAGCTTTTGCACTTGGCGCGCGCTTTCGAGGTCACGCGAGAGAATGTCGTTGTGATGCTGGATCATCGTGCGTGCGTGATGCTCGTCGGTCATGTCGCGGGTGATACCGAGGATGCCAGCGATCTTTCCGGACTCTAAAAAGAGCGGTACCTTGGTGGATGAGACCCAAGTAATGCTGCCGTCGGGCCAGACTTCGCGCTCTTCTTTGTTAATGACGGGCTTGCCGGTGAGAATGATCTGCCGCTCGTCCTCGAAGGCGTCCCGTGCGTGCTCGTCGTCGAAAAAGTCGAAATCGGTTTTGCCGATCAACTCGTCCGGATTGTTGCAGCCATGCTTTTCCGCCATGGCCTGGCTGACGACCAGGAAGCGGCTGCGCAAGTCCTTGAAGTAAACGCGGTCAGGCGTTTGCTCCATCAGCGCCTGAAACAGCTTTCGGCTGCCAGGTGCCATTGGGCGTGCGGTTTCTCCATCAGACATGGCTCCAAGGCTATGTAGCGCTTGCCTGAAATCAACTCATTTGCCGTCAGTTTTTAGACAACTTTTGTAAATGAAGAAGCGCCGGCCTCGAAAGGCCGGCGCTCCCATCATTGCAACGAGTATAGGAGAAAAAGTGTGCAGGGAGAGACAAATAATGAAGTCTTCCCGAGTCGTTCCCGGAAGGATTTTTTCGTGACTTTTGTCCCTTTGCTGGTTGCTGAACTTGGTCGATGGAGATTGGAAATCAAGGGTTAAGTCTCAATAAGCGCAAAAACATTGGCCAATATACGTAATTTCCCTGATTCCATGCTGGATTCCGCCGTATAGGCTATGTTGAGGCAGTGTTGTGTATATTGTTCCAAAGTTACGTGGTTGAGATTCGGCTAATCGAGCCGATAATGAATGCTAACTTGTTTGCCCATACCCATGAAACATCCCCGTAGACCCGCATTTACCCTAGTTGAACTCCTGACCGTGGTCGCCATTGTCGGCGTATTGGCGGCTATCCTTATCCCGGTAGTTGGAAAGGTGCGCAATAAAGCCCATGAAACGACATGCGCATCCAACCTGCGCCAGTTGCACATGGCGATCATTGCCATGTCCAACGAAAACAATGGGGTGCTGCCTGCCGCACAGACTACGGTGGAGGATGGCAATAATCAGTTCTGGGTGAACGCGGTGCTGGATTACGTGGACTATCCCGATTCAGAAGAATTTAAGGCGGAGTTTTCTTGCCCAAGTTGGGAGGGGAACTCTGCTGGCAAGCACTGGTATCTGGGCTACGCCTATAATGAAAATCCCGCATACATGGGCGATAGTTCAGGCATAACCAAGAACACGGATAATCGCGGCGAGAACTACCGACTTAAGTCAGATGGTTCTGGTCCGCAATACAATCTTAGCGTGGTTACCTTTCCTTCCAATCGATTGATGTTCATCGATTCGAAGGCTTGGCACATTAATAAAATGGTGGGTAGTAAAGAAGAGATTCAACCTGATTTTGATCGCCATGGCGACTCCTGTAATGCGGTGTTTTTCGATGGGCACGTGGAGAGCATGAACTCGCTCGAAGCCGTTCGCCTGAGCGTTGCCGATCCGCAAAAGTATTCGCCCGATGCGCAATCGGGTGAGGGGTGATTCCCCAAGCGTTTTAGAACGAATTACAAGTAAGCTCCGGCCTGAACGACCGGGGCTTTTTTATGCGCTCGCGGCGCGGGTGGCTCCGGTGTGTTGGGAGCCAATGTTGTCTTTGACCAGCACGCTGCCACGATGGCCGCCGAGGTCGACGATGAGTTCTTTCTTAAAGCCGCGGTCGAATATGTTGTCTTTGATGATGGAGTTCTCCAACTCGCCAATCACGAGGCCATAGTCCGGCGAGGTCAGATCACTTTCGCTGGAGTTGGGGTCATCGGCCGCCACTTCGCCCACGTTGCTGGTCATCACCAGGCCGCGCGCCTTGCGAATTCGCACGTGTGAGGAGTCATAGGGCTGGTCACCGCATCGGGTAGGCTTGCCGTTACGGTAGAAGATATTTCCGGTCATGGTGATCTGCGAGGCGTGCACGCCGTCGCGATCTTTAATGTCGATGGCCGGGCCGCCGGAGCGGTCAAAGAAGTTGCCGGTGATGTTGTAGTGATCGCCGCCGTGGATTTCCAGCCCGGCACCGAAGTTCCACTCCACACGGTTCGCGGTAAAGGTGACGGAGGCGTTCTCCTCGTAGGCACCCAGGCCAGCGCGCTTGTTGCCGGTCAGCCAGTTGTCCATGACAAAGCCGTCCCAGCCGCGCAGCCAAATGCCGTCACCGCCGTTGTGGGAGATCATGCAATGGCGCACACTGAAGCACCAGATGCGCTTAAAATACAAACCGCAGCCAGTGAAGTTATCGATGCGGCAGCGCTCGATGCAGATCGTGGCCTCTTCGCCCCAGCTGCCGTAGTCGTCCTGATTAAGCATGATGCCGTGCGCGTTCTTGCCCTGCTCGCCGCCGTTGAGGCTAAGCCCGTTGATGGTAACGCCGGTTGCGCGGGAGATATTAATCAGGCAGTCGCCTTGCGGGTCGTTGAGCTCCAGGATTGAGCCGCCGACATCGCGGAAGCCCCAGGCGGGATTGCCGACGAGGCTGGTAAACGGGCTCATGCGCAGCGGGCCGGTCATGTAGTGGCCGTCAGGTACGTAAACCGAGCCGCGCGATTGGGCCGCCTTGTCCAGCGCTGCCTGAATCGCTTGCGTGTTGTCTGTTTTGCCATCGCCGACGGCACCAAAGTCGAGAATGTTCAGCATGCTTTGTATTGCAAAGTTAGTGCGCTGCCTTCCAGTGACTTACTGGGCAATCGATGGAAGGAGTGCGGGATAATAAACACATGGGGAGCGTTGAATGACCATTCTCTGCGCTATCTGCGTGTGTGCAATCGACCAGCGCTGAAACATTATTCAAGGAATCAGCGCGTTTTTATTGAATAATGTTTCATTAGGCGGCGCTTGCTGCTACAAAGGTGCTACTTACATTGGGTATTAGACTAATTTAATCCCATGCCGATCCCCCGTATTATTGCTTTTTTCGCCCTCATGCTTATCAGCGCGCATGCTGCCAATGCCCAGGACTGGCTGGATATTGTTGAGTATAAAACAATCGCTGATGGAAAGAATCTCGAGCTGCACATCTGCTATCCGCAGGGGCACACGCCCGATGATAAAAGCCCGGCCGTCATCTTCTTTTTTGGTGGTGGCTGGCGCGGTGGCAAGCCGGGGCAGTTCTATCCTTATATCATCGATTTGGCCAAGCAAGGCGTCGTGGGCATTTCTGCGGAATACCGCACAAAGAGCAGCCACGGCGTGAGCCCGGTGGAGTGCGTGAAAGACGCGAAGTCGGCCGTGCGTTACGTTCGTGAGCATGCCGCGGAAATGGGCATTGACCCGAATCGCATCATAGCGGCTGGCGGATCTGCCGGTGGTCATGTGGCGGCCTGCACCGCCATTAGTGATGCGCCGGAAGAGAGTGGCGAGAACCTTGCGATTAGCTCTCGCCCGGAGGCGCTGATTTTAATCAATCCCGTCATCAGCACTGGCCCGGAAGGCTATGCGCATGGATATGTCACGGCGTCTATTGCCGATTGGCAAAGCATATCACCGCTGCATCGCGTGGACGGCATGCCGCCGACACTGCTGCAAACGGGTGAGGATGACACGACCACACCGCTGCCGCTCCAAGTTCAATTCCAAGAGCAAATGGAAACCGCTGGCCAGCGCTGCGATTTGGTTATTTACCAAGGTGCCGGTCATGGCTTTTTTAACAAACCAGAGTTCCAACCAGAAGCCAAAGAGCAGATTAACACCTTTTTGCGCTCGTTGGGATACATGAACTAACCCCGAATTGATACCCCTGAGCACGCGTCCGCATATTACCCTGAGGGATGTTGCCAAAGAAGCCGGCGTCAGCCTGGCTACGGTTTCGCGCGCCCTGCGGGACGATCCTAGCACCGCACAAAAGACACGCCAGCAGGTGCAGCGCGTCGCGGAGAAGCTCGGCTACCGGCCGGACCCGGCGTTGCAGGTCTTGATCGAGCGACGCTGGCGTGGACGCCGCGCAGATGAGGGGCTGAACCTTTGCTTCATCTACGACAGCACGGCGACAGAGTCCAGCGTAGCCAGCACACAGTTCAAGCGCTTCAAGGAGTCTTCCAAGGCGCTGGGTTACACGCTGATCCCAATCGACATGAGTGAGTTTGCCAACGTGCAAAAACTGATCCATCGCCTGGAGTCGCAGGGGGTGTCGGGCATTGTCTTTTCACTGCTTTCGTCGACCACGTATGACATCAGTGAGCTCTGCCAGCGCTTTGCCGCAGTGAGCATTAACGTGTCGCAGGTCCAGCCCAACTGCCCGATCATCATGCACGACGAGTTTCGCAGCATTGAGAAAGTTTGGAAGCAGTTGGAGGCGCTGGGCTACAGCCGCTTTGGAGTGATCTTCGAGGAATATCCCGATTCGCTGTCGATGGACCAACGCCTCGGCGCGGTCTATTGCCGCCAGCGATTTGTGAAGCCCGCCCGCAACCGCATTCCCATTTTCTTTTACCAAAAGAACGAATCGGACCAGCAGGAGAAGCTCGACCGCTGGCTGAAAAAATACCAGCCCGACGTGCTGCTCGGCGACACGCATCACGAAGTCGAGATGCTGGTAGCTGCCGGGGTGAAAGTGCCGGACGATTTCGCCTTTGCCTCCGTGAACATGTGGGACGCCACGAAGATCGGCGAGATCGCGGGCTACTTCCGCGACAATGTGTTACTCTTTGAGCGCGGCCTGCAACTGCTCAATATGATGGTCCGCTCCGGCGCTACAGGAGCCAGCCAGGGCCAGCTCGTTGAGATGGTGCACGGCGACTGGAAAGACGGTCAGACGTTGCCGGCTTTAACGTAATTGCCCACCTTGGTCTTACTTGATGCTTTCAAGTCGAGGTTGATCGACACTGCTTCACTGTTGATGTAGCCGATGCGAATCGCCTTGGCGGTTATCCGGTGCGCGCCTTCGTTTAGTTGGATGGGCTGGGTGTAGAGCCGCCAGTGGTCGCGGGAGTCATCGGCGTAGCGCCACGCGATCGAGGCACCTTCGGTCGAGGATTCCAGCATCAGCCATGCGGGGGCTTGGTAGTGCTCTTCGGACTGGTAGAAATCGACACCGGGGTGATTGACGTCCACCACGACGGGGAGCGGTGCCGTGGTCTGCGGTTGCTTGCCATCGGGATACCATCGGCGGACCATTTCGAATTCGTTCAGCTCGCTCATGTCGCCAACTTCTCGCAACCAACTATCCAAGCTGTCACGTAGGCGTGATAAAGTGGCGGTAAATTTAGGGTCGGCTGAGAGATCGTTCAGCTCATGCGGATCGGCGTGCGTGTCGTAAAGTTCCTCCGGCGCGCGGCTCGGGGCAAAGAATAATTCTTCCTGCAATTCGTTTAGCTTGCCTTCCGTGCGCAGTCGCCAGATTTCCTGCATGATTGGGTGCTGGTGCATGTAGGGCTGCCAGGCGGCGCGGCATTTTTCCGGAAAGTAATTGCGGATGTATTTATAGCGCTCATCACGGGCACAGCGTACGCGATCGTAGGCGCTGTCCAGTCGGTCGCGTGAGGCGTATATGTATTGGCGAGGCTCATCGGTATGCGGGCCGAAGAACACTTGACCATGGAGATGACGAGGCGGGGCCATGCCGATGGCAGACATCATGGTGGGGGCCAAATCGATGGTGCTGACCAGGCTCTCGTTCACCGTGCCGGGCTCTAGCTGGCCGGGCCAGCGCACGATCATTGGCACGTGCAGCCCGGAGTCGTAGAGCCAGCGTTTGCCGCGCGGCAGCGGGCCGTGGTCGCTCCAGTGGCAGACGATGGTGTTCTCCGCCAGTCCGTCTTCTTCCAATTGGCGTAGCAGTTCGCCGAGGCGTTGGTCGTTGCTGGCGATATTGGAATGCATGCGCGCCATCGCTTCGCGGACACGTGGCGTGTCGGGGAAGTAGGGCGGTAGCTCGACGTCGGCCGGGTCGATCACGAGGCCTTTGCAGTTTTCCTCCCACATGTTGCTTTCGTGGGATTGCTCAAAGTTAAAGACGGCGAAAAACGGCTGTTCGTGGTCGGGCCGATTACGCCAATGCGCTTCAAAGCCGAGCTCATCCCACGCGGTGAGTGGTGTTTCAAACTGGTAATCGGTCTTGATGTTGTTCGTGCAAAAGTAGCCCTCGGCGCGGAGGTATTCCGAAAAACATTTTACATGCGCGGGCAGCACGGCGGAGTAGGGCGTTGGCAGGCCGGGCATGCCCTCTTGCTCGTGGCTGGTGCGCATGTGCTGTGCGCCGACGGAGATGGCATACATACCAGTGATGACTCCTGCACGTGCGGGCGCGCAAACCGGTGCGCTTGAGTAGGCATTGGGCCAGATGCAGCCCTCGGCGGCGAGCTGATCGACGTTCGGCGTTTGGGCAACCTTGTCACCATAGCAACCGTAGCATGGGTTACTGTCTTCGAAAGAGATCCAGAGGATGTTGGGGCGCTTGCTCATGTGCAGTTCTAATTCTCGTAAAGGTTACGATTGTAAAATCACACGTTAGTGGGGCAACCGACCCGCATTGTAACAATATCCAATGCTCGCCGTATTTTATGTTTATTGACTAAATCGGCGGCTCAAGAATGGGCTTTGTATATGGTTCCAATGTTGGTGAATTGAACCACGTCTGCCTAGATCTATTAATAGGAGACGTTAATACCTCTTAAACCCGATACTCATTATGAATAAGATACTCCTCCTCGGCCTTTCCTCCTGCTTTGCCTTGAGCGCAAACGCGGTGACC
Source organism: Cerasicoccus sp. TK19100 (assembly GCF_027257155.1). Taxonomy (NCBI): domain Bacteria; kingdom Pseudomonadati; phylum Verrucomicrobiota; class Opitutia; order Puniceicoccales; family Cerasicoccaceae; genus Cerasicoccus; species Cerasicoccus fimbriatus. The sequence goes on along the minus strand of NZ_JAPWDU010000004.1, from coordinate 457,593 downwards.
ATCGTTAGCAGTGTTTCTGACCTAACCTTCGCCTACAGCGGCGGTGCCAGTGAAGCTGGCTCCAGCGCAGGTTCGCTCAGCATTGAGTCGGCTAAGAATAGCGATGCCATTGCCAGCCTGCCCGCGAGCTACGAACTCGGTGTTGGCGAAACGATGACCATTTCTTTCGACATGCAGTTTGATAACGTCTTGGCGAGCACTAGTTCGACTTTTGACATTCGCTTTGCTGATGGGTTGACCTTTTACGGCGTCCGCCTGAATCCGGTGACGACTACCAACGCAATCACCTTCGACGAAACCTCCAATACCAACCTGGGTAAGTTTAGCACGGACGCAGGAATGGGCACGAATGTGAATACACTCACTTTCGAGGTCGAACGGACCGGCTTGGAGGAAATGACGCTGAGCTTTTCCAGCCCTCAAATCTCCTCAACTGAGCGTTCGCGAACCAGCACTGGTGTTCCGGTTGATTCGGTATTTAGCCAGTTGGCATTCGAGTTCACCGGAAGCGGTTGGAACGAAGACTTTGGTGGCAGCATGGCGATCGCAACCATCACGAATCTCACCATCGACACGACTGGCACGGTGATCCCCGAACCTTCAACCTACGCCATGATGATTGGCGCTTCGGTCTTGGCCCTCGGTATTATGCGCCGCCGCAAGCAGTAAGATTTTTTGTTCATACAATATCTCGTGTATGAAGCGACGTGGGCTGGGGGGCTCACGTCGTTTTTTTTGGGCCCATTCGCTGGAGGCTTGAGTTACACCTATGTGTTTCGTGGTAGTTTATGCATAGGCAAACTAACACGAAACCTATGCCTTTCGTGACACGAAACACCTAGTCAAACGGTCGCGAAACCCAGGTGTATCGTGTCGCATTGCCTACGTGTATCGTGCCGCGAAACCTAGAGCATTTTTCATCTAACTTGGCCGAATCAGGTGGGGATGAGATTGGATGCAGCGCAAGGCGGCATTTCAATCATGGGCTTCCAGCCCGCTCGGGCAATGAGCCCTTACGAGGACAATGCCCGCGTGGTGGTTTGGTTCGCCGTCATCCGAAATTAGCACGAGGGATCACTTACTTTGTAAAACAAAGTAGCAGCTGGCGACTGCCAACTGCTACTGATGGAAAGGACTGTTTGGAGGTGATTAGCGCAAGGTAATGCTGTTCAGCTTCAGGCGGACCGGGGCTTTGTGCATGCCGATGAATACGCGGACCTCTTCGACTTGCGACGGATCGAAATTGGGGATCGTCGGGTCGATCGGAATGGACAGCGTAGCGGTCTCGCCGGGTGCGATGGGCGACTTGGCGCTGGAGGCGCGCTTGTTCTGCTGGCTGTGGCCGGGGTTCGCAATGAAGGCGAAGGTTTTAACCGTCTCGCTGCTTTCGTTGGTCAGAGAAACATCGACGGCCGTCTTGCCGGTTAAGTTCCAAAGAGAGGTTTCGCCGTGGGGGAAGAATTGCACGCTTGGCCAGCGACTGCTCAGCTCGAAGTCAAGGTAGAGCGATTCACCATCGGGCGATGCGTTGACGGATGCAAAGCGCAGCTCGACATCGGTGTTGGTCAACTGGCCGACTTCCAGTAGGGATTCACCGGAGGCTGGAGTGGCGGTTGCGCCCGCCGGGGCGGCGGTGTTGGCTTTGCCTGGTTGACCTTGGGGGGGAGCGGTGTGGCCGGCCTTCGGAATGTAGATGATCTGGCCCTTGCCGGTGCTGCCGGTTTCGAAGCCCTTGTTGGCGGGCTGGGTGGAGGCTTGCGGTGCGGTCGGGTTTGGCGCGGCACCGGGTATCTTGACTCCCTTGATGCTGTCGATGCGGAGCTTAGAAGGTGCGCTTTGCTGCTTGTCGATAAAGATGCGCAGGGAGTTGATCACATCGGGCGTGAAGGGATACTCCGGGTTGGCGAAGGGGATGTGTAGCGTCTTGGTGGCACCCGCAGGCAGGTATTCGTTGGCACCGGCGCGCTTGCGCTGGGCGCTGGTATCGCCGGGATTGGTCACGAAGGCGTGGGCGCGGATTTGCTCGCTGCCTTCGTTGGTCATCGTGATGTCGATGGCGTTGTAGGCGGAGAGATTCCAAGGCGTGTTGCCGGGACCGTAGAAGTCAACGCTCGGCCATTTTTTGCTCAGCTCGAAATCCAGGATGAGGTCGTCACCATCTCGGGTGACGCTGGCAAAGCGGGTGTTCAGACCGGCAATATCAACTGCAGCGAGATCGATCATGACATCGCCTTGGCCGAGCTTCACCGTTTCACCATCATAGGCTGGCGTTGCTTCGACGGGCTGCTCATAGGCCTTGAAGTATTCCAGCATCTGGCTCTTCAGCTTGGCGGCGGCATCGGCATAGGCCGGGTTGTTGGCTTGGTTGACGGTTTCCAGTGGGTCCTTTTCGTAGTCGTAAAGTTCGATGAACTCCACCAGTGACGGATCAAAGGGCATTGTGGTGCGCCAGTCGTTGCGCATCCACATGACGTAGCGGTAGCGCTCATCGCGCAGGGCGTAGCCCATGATGTCGCGTTGGCGGTTGTATTGGCTGATGGCGTAGTCCTTTACCTTGGCGTTCTCGTTTTCGAGAAGTGGCACCAGGCTGGCACCTTCCAGTTCATAGGGCTCTTCCAGATTGGCGAGCTCCACAAGGGTTGGGAAAATATCGACAAACTCCGTCATCCCCTCGGCGCGGCCGGGCTGGTAGCCGGGGGCGTGAATGATGAGCGGCGAGCGTGTGGCCTGCTCGAAGTTACTGTGCTTGCACCACATGTCGTGGTCGCCGAGGTGCCAGCCGTGGTCACCCCAGAGAACGACGATGGTGTTGTCGGCCAGACCGAGCTTATCGAGAGAGTCCAGCACGCGGCCGATTTGGGCATCGATATAGGAAACGCAGGCGTAGTAGCCGTTGATCAGCTCGCGGGCCTGGTCATCTTCGATGGACTTATTCCAGTCGCGGGTGACGTCGCTGTAGGAGCGCAGCTCACCGTATTTGTGGTAAACCCAGTCGGGGGTGTTCTCGGCGTGTTCGCGAAATTCGGCCAGCGGCAGGCTGTCGCGGTCATACATGTCCCAATATTTTTTGGGCGCGACAAATGGCAAGTGCGGCTTCATGAAACCGACGGTCAGGAAGAACGGCTCTTTGGTCTGGGCGTATTGCTCAAGCTGGTCGATGGCCCAGTTGGCCAGAGCGCCGTCGGCATAGGCGTCGTCGGGAATGTCGAGGCCTTCGGTGGACGGCATGGCGTTATGCTCGGCCATGTAGCTTGCGCGTTCGCGCCAGTTGTTGATGCCCTTGTCGATCATTTCGTTGTAAACCTCCTGCTCGTGGTCGCCCTGGTAAAAGGCGTTGTCGTGCGCGGGTACGGGGAAACCATCGGCGTAGGGCAGGTCTTTCTTTGAGGTGAAGGGGACGGACCAGGACTCCGGATGCTCGCCGCGAGCGCCGTGCATGACTTTGCCCGAACCGGCTGTGGTGTAGCCGTTTTCCTTGAAGAGCTGCTGCATGGTCACGGCGTCCGGGTTGGAGTCCTGAATCTGTGTGCGCAGGTCCCAGACTTTGGTCGAGTCTGGTCGCAGCCCGGTGAACATGCTCATGCGCGACGGCGCGCAAATGGCCTGCTGACAGTAGTTGTTGAGCATGATGGTGCCGCTGTTGGCGAGGCGGTCGATGTTAGGCGTGATGGCGAGCGAATCGCCGTAGGCACCGATGCTGGGCTTAAGGTCGTCGACCGACAAAAACAGCACGTTAGGGCGCTCGGCGGCTTGCGCGCTCAGGCCAATGAATAACGCGGCGCACGCCAGCGCCAAGCGGGGAATAGACAATGAAAACTTCATAGGGAACAATCTCGGATTTACTTTACGACAGCCTGATCCGCGCTTTGTGCGATGACAATGTCTGCCCGATGAAACATTATCCATTGGTTTGCTCAAGTCAGGTCGGATGAGTGTATTGCTTTTCCCCATTCGGTTCAACGGACGGGGCTTTTCAATTGGTAAGGGGGCGACAAGCTGAAGAGCATCCCATATCCCATGAAATTGACCTCCCTGATCCTCCTGGCCTCGGCCCCGCTTCTGGCGCATGCCGAGGAGAAACTAAGCGTTTACTTTATCGGCAATAGCCTGACGGCGAGCACTACGCTGGACCGCGTGCATGCGCTGTTTGCCGAGCGCGATATCGACCTGCAATTTGGCTCCCAGCTTTCTGGTGGCAAGAGCCTCTTCCGGCATTTGCATTACAAAGACGAGCCCGACCAGAAGTGGCTATCCTGGGAAACGAATGTCGCCAGTGGCAGCACGTTTGAGCCGGACCCAAACCCGTATGACGCGAACGTGGGTGAGCGCTTTGGCCGCCACGATACGGCGCTGACGCAGCACCACTGGGATGCCGTGGTGATGCAGCCCTTTCTCAGCTCGATGAACAGCACCTATGCCGGGGCCAATGCATTTATCGACATGGCCTTGGCGCATCAGGCCAGCGACACGTTTTATATCTACGCCACCTGGCCGCGACGCTCCAAGGACAAGGCGACGAAGCAGCCCATCAACCTCGACTACCCGGGCGAGTGGCAGGCGCGATACACGGCGACGATAGAGGACACGCAGTGGACCGCGAAAAACCATGCTGCCTCGCGCGACTTCTTCGAGCAGTTGCTGGGGTATTTAAACGAAGCGCATCCGGACCTGAAGCAACCCGTGCGCATCATCCCCGCGGGCGATGTGCTCCTGGCGATCGATGCCAAAATCAAGGCGGGCGACTTGCCTGGGCTGGACGTGCTAGCCAAGGAAAAGCCTAGCATGCTGCCCGGTCTGGATCAGGACACCAGCTTCGCCGATGGCGTAAATATTCTCTATGCAGACGCCGTGCACCTAAACCCGATTCCGCACAAAGTGGAGACGCTGGGTATCTTCATTTCCGGCTCGACTATATTTACCGTAATCAGCGGACAGAACCCGGTGGGCATGAGCGCGGCAGCCTACGGCCTGGACGCGCCGCAGTATCAAGAACTGGTGCGCGCGGTGCAGCAGACCATCTGGGACGTGGTTAGCCGCGATCCATTCACTGGGGTTAAACAATACTAGTAATGGGCTAAAAAAGTTGCCCGGCGTCACTTGATTTTTAGTTGACTTTGTCTATGGTTGGCAGCGTCCCTAGTCGCCTAGGGGAAGCTGCATGCCAACACGGGAGAACATACATTACGACGCCAAGCCGTTAGTCCATTTTATCCGATGGGGATTGTTTTTTATTGGCGGATTGTTGGCAGGTTGCGTCTCGGAGAAGGAGGTGGAGCCGCCCGTGCAAATGCCAGCCGCGTTTAGCCAAACCGGTGTCGGGGCTGCCCCTGACCAATGGTGGACCGCGTTCAACGACCCGGAGCTCAATGAACGCATCGAGCGCTCGCTGTCGTTCAACCTGACGCTGGAGGCCGTGTGGCTGCGCTTGCAGGAAGCCGAGGCGGTCATTACGCGTGAGGCCTCCTCGCTCTACCCGAGCATCGATGCCGTTTTCGAGGGCGAATACACCGGTGGCGATTTGAGCTCCCAGCAGCTCGGGGCCGGGCTGACGGCCTCTTACGAGCTCGATCTGTGGGGGCGGATTCGCTCACTGGTCGATGCCGAGCGCTACCGTGCGCAGGCGACGTATTTTGATTACCAAACGGCCGCGCTCACCCTCACGGCGACGGTTGCCGCGACCTACTACCAGCTCGTCGAAGCGCAGAACCAGCGTGACTTGTTATTGGAGCAAATCGGCGTGAACGAGAAGGTTTATGATTCGCTGAAGGCGCGCTTTAGCAGTGGGTTGATTCGCAGCGCAGACATCTTGCGGCAGCAGCAATTGATCGAGGCAACGCGGGAGCAGGTCATTGTGGAAGAGGCGCGCATTGGGATCTTTGAAAACGCACTAGCCGTGCTGGAGGGCTTGCCGCCGGAGTCGGGTAAACCGTCACTGGATGAGGCCTTGCCCGAGCTGCCGCCGATGCCGTCCACGGGAGTGCCGGCGGAGCTAATTCAACGCCGTCCGGATGTGCAGTCGGCCTACTTTTTGGTGAAGGCGGCCAACGCCGATCTGGCTGCGGCAATCACCAATCAGTATCCGCGCATCTCACTGAGCGCGTCGCTGCTAACCGTTGGCGAGAATCCGTCTGACTTGTTTGGCTCGTGGATTCGGTCCATCGCCGGGCAGATCGTGGCACCGGTTTTCGATGCGGGGCGCCGCGCGGCGGAGGTGGATCGCAACGAGGCACTGGAGAAGCGACGCGTCATGGAATACGGGCAGGTGGTGCTCGATGCTTTGCAGGAAGTGGAAGACGCCCTCGTGCGCGAGCAAAAGCAAGTGGAGCGCCTCGCCAGCATTCGTGAGCAGTTGCGCCTGGCTCGCCTGTCCTACCAGCGTTTGCAGATTGAGTATTTTAACGGCGTCACCGAGTTCCTGGATGTGCTGACTGCGCTGATCGAAGAACAGCGGCTACAGCGTCAGTTGCTGGAGGGGCAGCGCACTTTAATCGAGTTCCGCATTGCGCTGTATCGCGCTTTAGCGGGAAGCATTGAAACGGACCGCGAGCTTGTTGCCGCGTTGGTCAAAGAAACCGAAGAAGAGGAGTATGAAGCATGGCTAAAGAGGGAGAGACCGGGCAATCCCCAAAGAAACCGCTAAACTGGAAGTTAACGGTTTTCGTGTGCGTCATCATCGCCCTGGTGGCGGTGGGCCTGACCGTGCTAATCAAAAGCACCGAGCCGAGCGCGCAGCGCGAGGGTGCCAGCAAGAAGACCGCCATGCTGGTGGAAGTGCTTGAAGTGGAGCAGGGCAACTTCCGCCCGCAAATCGTGGTCATGGGGCTGGTTCGCGCGCGGGATGACGTCATGCTCAGCCCCCGCGTGAGCGGTGAGATCATTGAGCGCTCGTCGAATTTTACCTCCGGTGCCCAAGTCCGCAAAGGCGAGATGCTCGTGAAAATTGACCCGGCTGATTATGAAATACAAGTCGCGCAGCGGGAGAGTGCGTTGCACCAGGCCGAGGCGGATTTAGCCATCGAGATGGGCCGTCAAAATGTGGCCAAGCTCGACTACGAACTGCTCGATAAAGACATCGTGACCGGCAACGAAAACCTTGTGCTGCGCAAGCCGCAGCTCAACGCTGCCAAGGCGGATGTGGAAGCCGCGCAGGCCATGCTCGATCAAGCGAAACTGGAGTTGGAGCGTACCACGCTACGCGCGCCATTTGACGCACAGGTGCTCTCACGCAATGTAGCGGTGGGCTCGCAAGTTTCACCGGGAGACGACTTGGGCCGGCTCGTGAGCACCAGCCGCTATTGGGTGACGGCGACGGCACCGCTGACGAAGCTTCCCTACATTGACTTTGCATCGCAAAGTGAAGGAGAGGGATCGCTGGCAAAAATTCGCAATCGCACCTCGTGGCCGACTGGTGTCTATCGCGAAGGCCGCGTGGATAAATTGATTGGCGCGCTCGACGAAGGCACGCGCCTGGCCCGGATCAACGTGGGCGTAGAAGACCCCCTCGCATTGACCGAAGCAAACGCGGGCAAGCCGCCGCTAATCATCGGTTCGCTGCTCGAGGTGACCATCGAAGGGCGCGAGATCGAGAACGTCGTGCGCCTGGATCGCGCCTACTTGCGGGAGGATGACACCGTGTGGGTGATGCAGGATGGCACGTTGAATATCCTGCCCGTGGTCGTGGAGTTTCGCGACGCGGACTACGTCTACATCAGCGAAGGTCTCCCGGGTGATGCCAAGGTCGTCACGACGAGTTTGAGCTCAGTCGTTGACGGCGCACCGCTGCGAACCCAAAACAACGCGGGAGGCGCGACAGCGCAATGAGCGGCGGCGGAGCAACGACGGACCCGGACCCGCGGGGCGGCACCATCGGCTGGATGGCGCGGAATCCAATCGCGGCAAATTTGCTGATGGTCATCTTGCTCTTTGGTGGGCTGGGCACGGCTTATTTCATGCAGAAGGAGGTGTTGCCCGAGTCACAGTTGGACGTTGTCCAAGTGAGAGTGCAATATCCGGGAGCCGCGCCGGCGGAGGTCGAGCAAGGCATCCTCATGCCAGTCGAGGAAACGGTGCGCGGTGTCGACGGCATCAAGGAAATTACCTCGGTGGCGCGGGAGGGCTCGGGCACCGTTACGATTGAACTGGTCAGCGGCACCGATCGCATGCGCGCGTTTCAGGATGTTGATCAGGCGGTGAGCCGCATCCGAACATTTCCCGACGACATTGAGGAGCCGGAAGTTTCACTGCAAAGCCAACAGCGCGAAGTGCTCGAAGTAGTGCTCTATGGCAACGTCGATACCTGGATGCTGCGCAAGCTTGGCGAGCAACTGCGCGACCGGTTTATCAGCGATCCGCGCATCACGCAGATTGAGTTGGGACGCGCGGCGGACTATGTGACGCACGTGGAAATTTCGCGCGCCAAACTGCGCGAGTACAAGCTCACCCTGGGCGACGTGGCTGACATCATTGAGCGCAGTAGTGACGACGTGGCGGCAGGCTCGGTGGAGACACGGACCGGCGAAATTCTTTTACGCGTGAACGAGCGCAAGCAGTGGGCGGAGGAGTTTGGCGATATCGAAATCCTGGCGTCGCCGACGGGGGCCAGCGTGCGCCTGGCCGACATCGCGACGATTTACGATGGCTTCGAGGAGGGAAGCTTTCACTCGCAGTTTAACCAGACGCCGTCGATGGAGCTGAATATCTTCCGCATCGGCAATCAGTCACCGCTGGAAATCGCTGAGGCGGTGGAGGAGATCATGGCCGACTTCGAGCAGACATTGCCCGATGGTGTGCTGTGGCGCATCGACAGCAACGCGGCAGAAGAGTACAGCCAGCGCCTTTCCCTGCTCGTGGAAAACGGCTTGATGGCGGCGGTGATCGTGCTCGGGATTCTCGCCATATTCCTGGAGCTGCGCCTGGCCTTCTGGGTGATGATGGGCATGAGTATATCCTTCATCGGTGGCATCATGTTCTTACCGCTGATCGATGTGAGCATCAACATGGTGTCGATGTTCGCCTTCATCGTGGTGCTCGGTATCGTCGTGGATGACGCCATTGTCGTGGGGGAGAATATTTACGAATACCGCCAGCAAGGCATGGACTTCATGACGGCGGCCATTCGTGGCGCGAAGGAAATTTCCGGGCCGGTCGTCTTTAGTATCATTACGAACATCGTCGCGTTTATTCCGCTGCTGTTCATCCCGGGAACGACGGGGAAGTTTTGGTGGCCTTTACCCGCGGTGGTGATCGTCGTGCTGACCGTGTCGTTGTTCGAGGCGCTTTACATTCTACCGGCGCACCTTGGTCACGTGAAAGAGGGCGGGCACGGTAACAAAGTCGGCGCGAAGCTACACCGTGTTCAGCAAAAATTCTCGAACGGCTTTTCCTGGCTGATCAACACGCACTACCGGCGCTTGCTGGACCTTAGCTTACGCAATCGCTACATCACGATCGCACTCGCTGTCGCGCTGTTCTTTGTGGTGGGCAATTACGCGACGAGCTCGCACATGGGGATGATTAACATGCCCGAGGTCCCGGCAGACGAGATCGAGGCGGGCATCCGTTTGCCCGTGGGCATTACGCCAGACCAGTCCGCACGAATGGCGGAAGACGTCACCGCTGCGACGCGCCGTATGTTTGATGAGCACAATCTGGACCGTGTGGCCGAGGGCATCAAAACCAACGTCCGGCGGGGCAACTTTATCGACGTGGAAATTGTCATGCGGCCCCCGGATGAGCACGACATGACGGCGGCCGAGGTGATCCAACTTTGGCGCGACGAGATCGGTGACATCCCGGGCGTTGACCAGATAACCTTCGAGGCCGAGAGCGGACCCGGCGGCTGGCGCAAAGACATCAGCATCGACCTTTCGCATAACGACATCGAGACCCTGGCGCGCGCCAGCAAGGAATTCGTGGAGCGCGCCCGCGCTTTTAACAACACCGTCGATGTGAATGATAATTACAACAAGGGCAAGAAGCAGATCGATTTCAAGCTGCGGCCGGAGGGGCGGGCGTTGGGCCTAACCTCATCGGATGTCGGCCAGCAGGTGCGCGATGCGTTTTACGGAGCCTTGGCCAAGCGCCAACTGCGGGGCACCAACGAGATCGAAGTGCGCGTGAAGCTGCCCCTGGAAGAGCGGAAAGATTTGCACAACCTGGAAGACCTCGTCATCCAGGCCCCGGACGGGACGGAGGTGCCGCTGCTGGATGTGGTCGACGTCTCTTATGGCGAGGCGTTTACGTCGATCAATCGCCGTGATGGTCGTCGCGTGGTGGAGGTTTCGATGAATGTGGAGCCGAAGCGCGCGATGGGGCAGGTGGTGGATGCTTTTCAGAAAGAAACGCTTCCGCAACTGCGCGCGGATTTCCCCGGACTTACGTGGACCTTTGAAGGCAGCCAAGCCGAGATGGCGGAGTCGAAGCAGGTGCTTTACGGCGGCCTGGGGCTGGCGCTGTTTGTCATTTACGCGCTATTGGCGGTCGCCTTCGGCAGTTACATGCAGCCGCTGATCGTGCTGATCGCGATTCCGTTTGGCGCAATCGGAGCGGTGATCGGTCACATGATTCTGGGCTACGATTTGTCGCTGATCAGCCTGATGGGCATCATCGCGCTGGCCGGGGTGGTGGTTAATGACTCGCTGATCATGGTCGACTTCGCCAACCGCAAACGCAGCGAAATGAGCGCCTTTGAAGCGGTCCGCCAAGCGGGGCTTCGGCGTTTTCGGCCTATCGCGCTGACGACGTTTACCACCGCCGGCGGCTTGATCCCGATCATCATGGAGCGCTCGTTGCAGGCGCAGTATCTGATACCGATGGCGATCTCCCTCGGAGCGGGCATTGTCTTCGCCACGGCGATTATTCTGCTACTAGTGCCCTGTCTTTACATGGCGCTGGAGGATGCCAAGGAGTTCCTGGGGTTGACCAGCGGGGAGTAACTTGAAATTCACAGAATCGTCATTTTCCACTTTACTTTACTAAATGGTCAAGTATTGTTCTGACCATGGGACGCACCAGCAACGCCAAGCAAAAACTGATCGACGCCATTATCGACCTGATGTGGGAGCGTTCCTATGGCATGGTGACGATCGACCAGATTTGCCAGAAGGCGGGCGTGAAGAAGGGTAGCTTTTACTACTTCTACAAGTCCAAGAGTGAGCTGACGATGGAGGCCCTCGAAAACTACTGGGAGGAGAACATCCGCGATAAGCTGGATTCTATCTTTTCGCCCAGTAAGAGCGGGGTGCAGCGCCTTATTGATCACGCGGATTTTAAGTATCAGCGCACGAAGGAACTCCAGCGGGAAGATGGAAAAATACTGGCCTGCTGCCTGTTTACCGTTGGCCAGGAAATGTGCAATGTGGACGAAGAACTACGGGACAAAGTCCTGGATTTCATGTCCCGGCACGAGCGCTATTTTATCGCCGCGGTGCGAGACGCCGCCAGCGAAGGACTCATCGATACAGATGATGTCGAAGGAGTCGCCTCTAGCATTTATAGCTGCTACGAAGGCATGTTTGCCCGGGCCCGCATTGCGAATGACCCGGAAATCATGAAGGACCTCAAGTCCAGCTACCTCCGCATTCTTGGAGTCAAACAGCCTGTCGCGTAACGGGGCTTAGCCCTATTCGCGATTAAAGCAAAAAAGTTTACCCTTCGACTTGAAATACCAAGATTCTTTACTATCTAGTCATCTATTAAAACAAATGTTTGAAATGCTGCTGAACCAAATTTCAAGACTGAGAGGGGCTGTCGCCGTTGCGGGCGTGGTGCTTGCGGGGTGCACGGTGGGGCCGGATTACAAGGCACCGGAGTATGCGGCACCCACGAGCTATTCCGGCTTGCTGGACCAGGATGGCGACGTCGTGCAGATGCCGGAGTCTGGCCAATGGTGGGACGTGTTTAACGACGCCGAACTGAGCGCGCTCATCGAGCAGGCCAATGTGGAAAACCGCTCACTGCGCGCTGCGTTCAATCGCTGGCAACGGGCGGAAACGCTGATCCGCCGGGAGGAAGCCGAGGGCTTACCACAGGTCGGTGCCGAGGCCAGCTACACCCGCGAAAAGCTGAGCAAGGAAACTTTTACTAATTACAACGACACTACGCAGAATGTTTACAATCTGGGTGCGGCGGCCGCGATGGAAATTGACCTCTTTGGCCGGGTGCGTCGCCTGGTGGAAGCCGCGGCGGCCGATGCCGATGCCGAGCGCGAGGCTCTGGCCGATCTGCGACTGTTTATCCAGACCGAAGTCGCGATCACTTACTACCAGATACGCGCCATCGAATCGCAGATTGCCAACGTCGAGGGGAGCATCGGCACACGTCAGCAGTCGCTGGATGTCGTCGTTAAGCGCTTCGAAGGCGGTGCAGTGAGCGAGCTGGATGTCGCGCAGGCCGAGTCGCTATTGGCTAGCACGCGTTCGGATTTGGCTCAGCTGAAGCGTCAGCAGGCAGTGCTGGTCAATGCGCTGTCCGTGTTGACCGGCCAACCGGCACCGGAGTTTTCGCTGGCAGTCGCGCCGCTGGAAGGCTATCCGCCAATGGTGCCAGCCGGTATCCCGTCGGAGTTGCTTTTGCGCCGACCAGACATCCGCCAGAGCGAACGGGCACTGGCCGCGGCAAACGCCCGCATTGGCGTGGCGACGGCGAATTTTTATCCGCGCGTCAGCATCGCGGGTGACATTGGTTTATCGGCGCTGGATGCGGCGCAGTGGTTCAAATCGAGCGCGGGCTTCTGGGCGATATCGCCACAGGTTTCGGTGCCGCTCTTTGAGGGCGGTCGCCTGCGGGCCAACTTGGACGAGAGCGAGCTGGCCTACACGCAGTCCGTCGCGGAGTATGAGCAGACCGTGCTCGACGCCTTTGCCGAGGTGGAGAACGCACTCGACTCCTGGCAATGGCTGCGCATCCAGCGCGAGGCCGAGATTGCCTCCAGCGAAGCGGCTTTACGCGCCCAACGAATTTCCAGTGAGCAATACGACGGCGGCCTGATCGACTACACGACCGCCCTGGATTCCGAGCGAACCGCGCTCGACAGTGAACGGCGCCTGGCGATTGCCACGGGCCTGGAATACGTGAATGCCGTGCGCCTGGTGCGGGCGATTGGCGGCAGTTGGTAATTTAATTTTTGAACATTCTACACCTGCGAGTATCATGACTACCAAACCTATTTTTGCCTTCGCTGCGCTCGCGGCGACTATCATTTTAGCGGGCTGCCAGGAAGAGGCACCCGCCGCCCAAGAGCGTCCGCCGTTGGATATTAACGTCGCATCGCCAGAGGTGCAGTCTCTGATCGAATGGGCCACATTTACCGGCCGTCTGCAAGCGGTGGAGGATGTGGACATCCTCGCCCGCGTGAGTGGCTATCTGGACTCGGTCCATTTCGAGGAAGGCCAACTGGTGGAGAAGGGCGACTTGCTCTTTGAGATCGACCCGCGTCCTTTTCAGGCGGAGGTCAATCTCGCCAAGGCACGTCTGGCGCAGGCCGAGGCGGCCAAGACCTTGAGCGACGCCAATAAAAAGCGCGCGGAGGACCTTATCCGCTCCAATGCGATTTCCCGCGAGCAGCTGGATATCCGCAACAGCGAGGCGCTGCAAGCCGAGGCCGATGTGATGGCGGCGCAGGCGGAGCTGGAAGCGGCCGAGCTCGACCTGGAGTTCACACGCATCAAGGCACCGATCACCGGCATTGCCGGTCTTTACGGAGTCACCGAGGGTAATCTTGTTCGTGGCGGCGAAGGCCAGGCGACCTTGTTGACAACCGTCGTGCCACAGGACCCGATTTACGTTTACTTCGATGTGGACGAGCGCACCTACCTGCAAGGAATCCGCCGGATTCAGTCGGGTGAGTTGCCCGGTCGCGCGGACAACGGCCACATGCCGGTGGAGATCCAGCTCTCGGACGAGAATGATTTTAACCACAAAGGCGTGATCAACTTTAAGGACAATCAACTGACGCCCGGCACCGCGACGATGCGGGTGCGCGGTCTGCTGGAAAATCCTGATGGCTTGCTGACGCCGGGCATGTTCGCCCGTGTGCGCACACCGGCTTCCAAGGAAGCCGAGCGTATCCTGATACCGGACTTGGCAGTGCTGACTGACCAGGAGTTGAAATATGTTTGGGTCGTTGGCCCAGATAACATCGTGCAACGCCGAACGGTAGAAGTCGGCCCGTTGCACGGCAAGCTGCGCACGATCCGCTCTGGCCTTGAAGCCAATGAGCGGGTGGCGGTTTCCGGCATCCAGTTTCTCCAGCCGGGCATGCCGGTGACGCCGCGCGAAAACGCCGGTCAATAATATCTCCCAACACCCGGAGTCATGAATATTTCCCACTTCTTTATCGACCGGCCGCGCTTTGCCGTGGTGCTTTCGCTGGTGATTATGATCATCGGCGGGCTGTCGTATTTTAGCCTGCCCACGGCGCAGTTCCCCGAGGTATCGCCGCCCACGGTAGTGGTGCGCGCCAGCCTTCCGGGCGCAACGCCGGAAACTTTGGCCGATACCGTTGCCGCTCCGCTGGAGCAGGAGATTAACGGCGTCGAAAACATGATCTACATGGCCTCGTCGAGTACGGCGGACGGCTCAGTGCAGATAACGATCACCTTCGAGCTCGGGACCGATCTCGATACGGCGCAGGTGCTCGTGCAGAACCGCGTGGCCGTGGCGGAGCCGAGATTGCCCGAGCAGACGCGGCAGATCGGCATCACCGTGGAAAAGAGCGTGCCGGACTTGCTGCTCGTTGTGCAAATGTATTCGCCGGACAACTCGTTGGACCGCGAATACGTGAGTAACTACGCGATCCGCCAAGTGCGTGAGTCGCTGCGCCGCATTGATGGCGTTGGCGCGGTGCGCACCTTTGGTTCGCGCGAATATAGCATGCGTGTGTGGCTCGACCCGGAGCGCATGGCGAACCTGGAGATCACCACTGGCGACATCGTGGACGCGCTGCGCGAGCAAAACGTGCAGGTGGCCGCGGGCATCATTGGCCAGGAGCCGCGGCAGAGCGACAGCGCCTACCAACTGAGCGTCAGCACGCTCGGCCGCCTAAGCACGGTGGAACAGTTTGAAGACGTGGTCGTCAAGCGCGACGACGCCGAGGGGGCCGTGGTGTTTCTGCAAGACGTTGCCCGCATCGAACTGGGTGCCGTTGACTACAACGTGAACAATTACATGGGCACGACGCCCGCCGTCGCGATGCCCATTAACCAACGCCCGGGCTCCAACGCGTTGGCGACTTCGCAGCGTATCCGCGAAGAAATGAAGGAGCTGGAAAAATCGTTTCCGCCCGGCTTAGCCTACGACATTATCTACGACCCGACGGTGTTCATCAGCGAGTCGATTGACGCCGTTTTCCACACGATCCTCGAAGCCATCGTGCTCGTGGTGATCGTGATCATCGTGTTCCTGCAATCGTGGCGTGCATCCCTGATTCCACTCACGGCGATCCCGGTTTCGTTGATCGGCACGTTCGCGGCGATGGCGGCGTTGGACTTTTCCATCAACAACCTGACGCTGTTCGGCATGGTGCTCGCCATTGGTATCGTGGTGGACGACGCCATTGTCGTGGTGGAGAACATTGAGCGAAACCTCGACCAGGGTTTGTCGAACCGCGATGCCGCACGCAAGGCGATGACAGAGATTACCGGGCCGCTGATTTCGGCGACGCTGGTGATGGCGGCGATCTTTATACCGACGGCGTTTCTGCCCGGCTTGACCGGCCAGTTCTATCGCCAGTTCGCGTTGACGATCGCGATCTCTGTGGGCATTTCCGGATTCGTTTCGCTGACGCTGAGCCCCGCACTGGGCGTGTTCCTACTGCGGCCTCATGGCGCGAAGCCGGACTTTATTCAGCGCATTATCGACTTCTGCTTTGGCTGGTTTTTCAAAGCGTTCAACTGGGCCTTCGGTCGCTTCACCAACGGGTATTCCAACATCATTCAGCGCTTCGTGCGGATGGGCTTTATTGCCTCGTTGATCTTTGTCGGGCTGCTGGTGCTAACGGGCTGGGGCTTCAAACTCGTGCCGGGTGGCTTCGTGCCGCCGACGGACCAGGGCTACGGCATCGTCGTTTTGCAACTGCCCGATGGCGCTTCACTGGAGCGTACGGATGAACTGGTGCAAGAGGTGGCGGGCCGCGCTCTGGAGATCGACGGCATTGCCAATGTGGTCGCCTTTGCTGGCTTTAACGGCGCGACCTTTGCCAACTCGACCAACTCCGCAGCGATCTTTACGCCCTTCGATCCATTTGACGAACGCAAGGACCCAGAGCTGAGCGGTGAGGCTATTTTGGGGCGTTTACAAGCGAGCCTGGCCGATATTCGCGACGCCTTCGTGATTGTGATTCCGCCGCCCTCGGTGCGCGGCATCGGTAACGGTGGCGGCTGGAAAATGCAGGTGCAGGATCGCGCGGGTCTGGGCTATACGGCACTGCAAGACGCGACGATGCAGCTGATGATGGCGGCCAATCAGGAGCCCGGGCTTAACCAGGTCTTCACGCCGTTTCGCGCGAACGTGCCGCAACTGTATGTGGAGGTCGACCGCGAAAAGGCAAAGATGCTCGACGTGCCGTTGAGCAACATCTTCCAGACGCTACAGGTGTTCCTCGGCTCGCTGTATATTAACGACGTCAACCTCTTTGGTCGCACCTATCGACTCACGGCGCAAGCGGAGTCAGAATTCCGCGACGAGGCCGAGGATATTTCCCGGCTGAAAACGCGTAATGCTGCCGGGCAGATGGTGCCGTTGGGCTCACTGGTGGATGTCCAATCCATTGCTGGTCCGGACCGCGTGGTGCGTTACAACCTGTTCCCGTCCGCGGAGTTACAGGGCAATACCTCGCCTGGTTACAGCACGGGGCAATCGCTCGAAACGATGGCGCGACTGGCCGATGAAATATTGCCGCCGGGCATGAGCTTTGAGTGGACCGATCTGGCTTATCAACAGGAGAAGGTGGGCAACTCCAGCCTGTATATTTTCCCCTTGGCGGTGCTGTTCGTGTTCTTCGTGCTCGTGGCGCAGTATGAGAACTGGTCGCTGCCGCTGGCGGTGATTATCATCGTGCCGCTCTGCTTGTTTGGTGCGATCTGGCTGATCTGGCTGCGCGGCATGGATAACAATATCCTGAACCAAATCGGCTTCGTGGTGTTGATCGGCCTGGCGGCGAAAAACGCGATTCTAATCGTGGAGTTCGCCAAGCAGCAAGAGGACGCCGGAGTCGATACGCATACGGCGGCCAGCGAGGCTTCGCGCCTGCGCTTGCGGCCGATCCTGATGACCTCGTTTGCGTTCATTCTGGGCGTGGTGCCGCTGATGATCGCCTCGGGTGCCGGCTGGGAAATGCGTCAGGCTCTGGGCACACCGGTCTTTGGCGGTATGCTGTTCGTTACTCTGGTCGGTATCTTTTTAACGCCCGCCTTTTACGTGATGATACGCAAGCTGACCGCTGGCCGCAGAGGAGCGGGCGGCTAAGCCGCGACTTTTTCACTTTTCAGGTGATTATTGATGTGCACCCGGGCCTGAATAGGCCCGGGTGCTGTTTTTTACAGTTTAGGTAGATGTCATGAAAAATGCTTCTTAGAGGTTGCCCACGGAGGGCCGGATGCCTATCACTCGAAATTCTGCTGTAATAAAATGACAAAGCTGGACTACATTTCACTGGGGCTGATTTTCTTCTCTGTGATCATCATTGTGCTGGGAGTGGTGAAGATTCACTGCTATCCTGGCAAGGTGGCGGAAGACCGCGGGCACCCGCAAGCGAAGGCGATCGAGGTGACGTCGCTGCTCGGTCTGTTGATCTTTCCACTGTGGATGTTGGCTCTTGTTTGGGCCTATTCGAATGCGATCATTGGCAAGATGTATCGCGAGGAGCCGGTTAAGGAACCCAAGCCAGCCAAGCCGCTACCGGAGTTTTTAGAAAAGCATCGCAAGCACCACCACGAGGCACCCAAGGCTGAAAAGTCTGAGCCGAAGAAACCAACCAAGGAGCAGAAGTAGGGACCCATGGAGCTGCTAGTCACGATCGCCTATTTCTTTTTCATCCGGCTGCTGTTTTTTGATTACAAGCTGCTGCCGTGGAATCTCTTTACGCAATTCATTGTGTTTGGCTTGTATGCCGCAGCGGCGCTGACCGAGGTGCTGCTGCTGGGGCAATTTACGCCCTACAGTAAATTTGCCTTCGTGCAAAATTACGTGGTGCAGATGGCTCCGGAGTATGGTGGCCGCGTTGAGGAAGTTTACATCCACGCCAACGAACCCGTGAAAGAGGGCGACCCGCTCTTTAAGATGGATCCGAAGCCATGGGAAGACCGCGTGAAGAAACACCAGGCCGAGTTGGTGCTCGCCAAGGCCCAGGTTGCGACTCAACTGGCTCAGATCGATGAAGCTAAAGCACGCGTTGAGCAGGCCAAGGCCCAAGTCGAACTCGAAAAGGAAAAGCTCGAAGAGCTCACCGCTGCGAATAAGAAGAACGCCGTCGCCACCATACGCATTCAGCAGCAGCAGCAGACATTGAAAAACGCCGAGGCGCAACTGGAGGTCAACATCGCGACCTTGCGCTCGGCCAACATTGCCTACGATGCGATGATGGACGGGCAACACGCAAAGGTGGCCGAGATCGAGGCCGAGCTGGCACTTGCGCAATATAATTTAGACCAGGTCATCATCCGCGCGCCGTCCGACGGCTATGTGCCGAACATGCAGCTTTATCCGGGATCTTTCATCCGTATGAAGCAGCCGGTGATGCCGTTCGTCAACGATCAGGAATACTGGATCGTGGGTGAGTTTGATCAGCGCGGCATGCAGCATGTGCGCGTGGGAGACAAGGCCGAGGTGGCTTTTGCCATGTATCCAGGGAAGGTATTTGAAGCCGAGGTGATCAGCATCGGTTGGGCTTCCTATGGCGCTCAAGGTACGCCCAGCGGCATGATCCCGCACGAGGGTATGAACCACCCGAGTCTGGGTTACGCCATGCGGCTTAAGATTACGAACGAAGATCCGGACTATCCCATTCGCTTTGGCTCGGCAGCGCTAATCGCCGTTCACTCGAAGAAGGCGATCGATTTATTGGTCGTTTTGCGACAAATCGAAATCCGTTCCGAGAGCTACCTGAACTACCTGTTCAACCCCTTCTAAGCGGCTATGTGTTTCGAGTTGAAAAAATCGGGACGCTGGCTGGGGGCCTTGGCGGCAGTTGCCTTTTTAGGTGGCTGCACCGTGGGTGAGGATTACAAGGAGCCGCAGATCGAGACCCCTGACGCCTGGCATAACGCCATCATGCAGGAGGCCCCGGATGAACCCTCGGCACCGATTCAGGCCTGGTGGGAAATTTTCAATGACCCGGTGCTCAACGAGCTAATCGAGCAGGCGCGCGAGTCCAACCTGACGGCTGAGGCTGCGCTCGTTAGCGTGCGCGAGGCACGGGCTAGGTTGGCGTTCACCGGTGCTCAGAATTTGCCCGAGGTCGGTGCGCGGGCGCGGGCTTCCTCGACTAAGCTGAGTGATAACGGTGCCCTGAGCCAGGTAGCTCCGCCGGGTGGATTTAAGTCGCAGGGAATGATGGTTTTCGGCCTGGACGCGGCATGGGAAATTGACGTTTTTGGCCGCATTCGCCGTGAGGTGGAGGCCGAAAGCGCGCGCTACGAGGCATCAGTCGAGAGCTACCGTGATGTGCTGGTGTCACTCTATGCAGAGGTCGCGCTGGCGTATATCGAGATACGTTCCAGCCAGGCGCATATCGCCAAGGCCACGCAAAATATCGACGCGCAAACTAAGTCTCTGGACTTAACTGAAGAACGCTTTCGCGACGGCCTGACATCCGCGCTGGATATCGAGCAGGCGAAGTCGAACCTCTATGCGACTCAGGCCGCAATCCCAATGTTTCGCATTCGGATGAATCAGGCCTACAACCGGCTGACGGTTCTTTGCGGCAAGGACATCGACGAGCTGCAAACGATGATTGGCGACACTGGAGTCATGCCGCAGCCCGCCATGAATCTCTCCGTCGGCGTGCCGGCGGATCTCCTGCGTCAGCGCCCGGATGTTCGACGTGCCGAGCGTGAGATCGCAGCTGCCACTGCGATGATTGGTGCTGCTACGGCAGAGCTTTACCCGCGCTTTGCGCTGAAAGGTTCGATTGGCTTGGAGTCGCGTTCGGCCAGCAGTTTGTTTGATTCGTCGAGTGTCGTCTGGACGGCGGCCGCGCCGATTCACTGGAACATCTTTACTGCCGGTCGCACGCTCGACAATATCGAGATCAAGAAAGAGGAGACCGAAAAAGCGATTCTGAATTACCGCAACACCGTGCTCGAAGCGATGGAGGAGGTCGAGAACGCACTGGTCAGCATTAACGAATACCGGACGCGGTTTTCATTGCTCAATAATGCGACCTCGGCCACGGATATGGCCGTCGAACTTGTGACGACGCAGTATGAAAACGGGCTGACGGATTTTAACAACGTGCTCGATATGCAACGTGCGCTTTACGAGCAGCAAACACGACTGGTTTCGAGCCAAACCGACTCGATGAACAGCATCGTAGCGCTTTATAAAGCCTTGGGCGGTGGTTGGCTTTCGGTGACCGAAACGGACATCATCGAAGACGCCGTCAACGTGCAGTAAAAGCACAATTTTTCGGCCATTAATCTGCGGTTAATGGACCATGCTTATAATGGGGTTATCCTGAATCGGAGCACCTGCTCTGGTTTCGCTTTAATCGCTTCGTTTACCTTGGAGCGTCCCCAATATTTGCGACATGAAATACGCACTATTCTTTTCCGCAGCCATCACACTCTCGCTCCACGCCGATGTCCAGCTAACGACCTGGATTACGGACAACTCGACCAAATATGCGCGCGTGTATGAAACCATTGCCGCGCGCGACGCGATAGCGATCCGGCCGTCACCGATTCAATCCGCCACGCTCGTGAACATCACTGATCGCACCTCGACCACGGCAACGGCCTGGACGATTAATTAAGCGGAGGGTGAGTCGCATGTCTCTACCTCGGGCAAGTTGCAGATCGCTGACTTTGCTGCTATGGCTGTGCCTTAGTTCCTGCGCGATTGCAGCCAATCCCGTTAAGGTGTCCATCGCTCATCACTACGACGGGCAGCGGTTGCAACTGGATTCACTTCGCTACGAAACGCGGGCAGGGGAAACCTTTTCGCTTACCCGGCTTAGCTACTTGCTGAGTAACTTTGCATTGCAAAGTGAAAGTGGTGAATGGGTGGAAATCGCTGACAGCGTGGCTTGGGTCGATTTGGCCAGCCGCCGGGAAAGCATTTGGCTAGAGAATATTCCTGATGGTCGTTATCGGGCCTTGCGCTTTGCGGTGGGGGTCGAGAGCGCGCGTAATCATGCTGACCCGAGTGCTTGGCCGGCGGACCATCCGCTCAACCCTGCGCTGAACAATCTGCATTGGGGCTGGCAGGGCGGTTATATTTTTGCCGCGATTGAAGGTCGCTATCGTGAGGGTGAATCCCTGTCCGGTTTTGTCTATCACTTGGCGAATGATTGGAACTACCGACTCGTTACATTGCCGTTGACCTTTCAGGCGGAGGATGCGGTCGAGATTCATTTGAGCCTCGATTTGGCGTCTTGGTTTCATGCGCCTGAGCCGATCGCCTTTGCCGCCGACGGCGTATCAACGCACTCGCGGGAAGGGGACTTAGTTGCTGCCAAGCTGGCCACCAATATATTGAGCGCCTTTTCGGTGTCGCGTATCGTTAAACACAACCCAGGTGCGATGGTGGCATCGGTAACGCCCATTGACATGCCGGATCATTTTGAGCCATATCCGTTCCGCTTGAGTGGGCGGTTTCCACGGCCGGCACTGCCTCCGGACAACCCGCTGATTGTCGAGCGCGTAGAGTTGGGGCGCAGACTTTTTTTTGATCACCGCCTTTCGCGTAGCAACCGTATATCTTGCGTCAACTGTCACCAGCCTGAGGAGGCCTTTGCAGACCGCCGCGTCATGAGTATGGGGGTTGATCGTCAGCGAACGGCAAGGCATTCAATGCCGCTCTTTAACCTGGCATGGAAGGAGCATTTTTTCTGGGATGGCCGCGTGACCGGCCTTCGCGAGCAGGTGCTGCATCCGATCATCGATCCGGTTGAGATGGGGTCCGATATGGATGCACTTCTGGCTGAACTGAAGGCTGATCAATATTATCGTATAGCGTTCAAGGAAGCATTCGGTGAGGGTGAAATCAGCGAGAGGAACCTTGGGTTGGCCTTGGAAAGTTTCTTGTTAACCCTGACCTCGTTCGACTCGCGATTTGATCAGGCGATGCGTGGCGAAGCGGAACTGACCACCACTGAAAAGCGTGGCTTCGAACTTTTCATGACCGAGTTTGAGCCGCGCTCGCGACAGTTCGGAGCAGATTGTTTTCACTGCCACGGTGGGGCGCTTTTCAGCGACAATCAATTTCACAACAACGGCCTGGCATTGCTGCGGGGGGACACTGGTCGCGGCAAGGTGACGGGTAAGTCGGCGGATGTGGGCAAGTTCGTGACGCCTTCGTTGCGCAACGTGGCGCTAACTGCGCCGTACATGCATGATGGGCGCTTCGCGACTCTGGAGGAAGTGATCGAACACTACAGTAGCGGGGTTGAGTCATCGGAAACGCTGGACCCAAATCTGGCTAAGCATCCGCGTGGTGGGCTGAACCTGAGCACGGAGGACCAGGCTGCGCTGGTGGCATTTTTAAAGACGTTAAGCGACCCACAGTTTCAGCCAAAGCCGCACCGACACCATCAGTATGACGATCGCCGTGATGAGTCGCACGCGCGCTTGAGGCAGCTTGTTCGTTAGTAAATAGCTGCCGAGACGACCGCCGATGATGACGGCAATTGGGCAGCCAATCAGAATCCATAGTGGTGCTTCGCTGAGTAATTGCCCGCCTTTGGTCAACTGGCCCAAGAGCCCGGCAACGCTGTTAAACGCAATGAACAGCGATGTGCAGGTGGCGATGGTGTGCGCCCGCGCCCAGCCTAATAAATGCATGACAGGGGCCAGGTAAATGCCGCCACCAATTCCGGTAACGCCAGCAAGTAAGCCAAGGGCCACGCCCGCGCCAGCAAGGATGATTGGTTTGGGCTGTTGAACTTTTTCGGTTTTCCGTTTGTAGAGCACGTTTTGCGCAAGCATTGCCAAGCCGGCAATAGTCAATGCTGCGGCTAGTATGCCGAGGAATGCCTCTTGCGGGAGCCGCCAAGCGCCGCCCAAGAATGCGGCCGGTATAGAGCCAATCAAGAGAGGGAGGAGAATGGACCACTGCGCGTGCCCGCGTTTGATCAGCAAAATGCTTCCCTGTGAGGTGACGATGAGATTGCACGTTAGGGATATGATGGGGATGATTGCCAGGGGCAGCCCGCTGATTGCTAAGAGCGCAATGTAAGTGGAGCCGCCGCCAAACCCTGCCATGGAATAAAGGCAGGAAACCGCGATGAATAGAATGGGCAGTATGTTTAGCATTCCCTCAGTTTTCTAATGACGGATACCGGGATGCTTCGCACGCCATTTTTCACGGGTGCTGATTTCGAGGCAGCAAATTCTCAAAGTCGGCATTGCGCAGACCGCGTCTTTTACCAGTCTGTTGCGGGATGGATTGGATAACGCTGGGTCTTTTATCCGCGCTCGTTCTCGGATTGTATGATCTCGGCAAAAAGCATGCCGTGCGGGAAAATGCTGTACTGCCGGTTCTGTTTTGGGCTCAGGTTTGTGCGGCGTGTATTTGGTTGCCTTGGGTGATCCTTAGTCGAGTGAATCCGGATTTGATACCGTCCGAGTTGCTGCGTGTCGATGCGCTGGATCTACCAGGGCATTTCCGGCTTTTTGCTAAGTCGGCGCTGGTGGGCACATCCTGGATTTTTGCTTATTTTGCACTCAAGCATTTGCCGATATCGCTGGTGGCACCGATCCGCGCGACGAGTCCGGTATGGACATTATTGGGAGCCTACTTCCTCTTGAGCGAGCGCTTTAATGCGATGCAATGGACAGGTATTTTGATTACGCTGGGAGGGTTCTACCTGCTCTCGGTTGCAGGGAAAAAGGAGGGTATTCGCTTTCACCGTGACCGATGGGTTTGGTTCATCATTGCCGCGACGCTATTAGGCGCAGCGAGCTCGCTCTATGATAAATACTTGCTCAACGTGCTTGGCTATCGAACGCCGACGGTGCAGTCGTGGTTTGCTATTTACTTGGTCGTTTTCTTTTTCCCGTTTGTCTGGGGTTGGCAACGTCGCTGGTGGCCGCGAGGTGAGTTTCACTGGCGCTGGTCGATCCCCTTCGTAGGGATCGCATTGCTCGTTGCGGACTTCGCTTACTTCCGCGCACTGGAGATGGAGGGCGTGCTGATCGGTGTGTTGTCGTGCTTACGTCGCGGCAGTGCGCTGGTGTCGTTTGCCGGTGGATTATGGCTCTTTAAGGAAAAGAACGGGCTGCGAAAATTACCCGCATTGCTGACGATCCTGGTTGGAATCATTGTGCTGGTATTGGGCAAAGGCACCTGATGAGTAAGGCTGCCATCGGGCATTGAATGAAACCCCGGTGCGTCTACTTTGCGTTACAGAGTTTCGGTTGCGTTGGTCAGCGGCGGCTGAGTTATGGTATTCGTTGCCTTCAGCTTGCGGCCTTTGATGTCTTCCAAGATCAGGTAGAAGCATGGTACGAGCAGTAACACGATGAAGGTCGTGAAGAGAATGCCGAAGCCGAGCGAGATCGCCATGGGGATCATGAAGCGCGCCTGACGCGATGTTTCCATGATCATCGGAAAGAGTCCGCCAAAGGTCGTCAGCGTCGTCAGTATGATGGCGCGGAAGCGTGAAATGGCTGCTTGGACAATGGCTTCAACGGGTGGCAACCCTTCGGCGCGTAAACTGTTGGTGCGATCAATCAAGACCAGCGAATCATTGACCACCACACCGCTCAAGGCGACGATGCCGAAGAGGCTCATCAGGCTCAAATTGTAGCCCATGATAATGTGGCCAATGACCGCGCCCACGATGCCAAACGGAATCGCGACCATCACGATTGCCGGTTGCGAGTAGCTATTGAAAGGGATCGCCAGAAGCGCATAGACGCCGCAAACCGCGAGCAGTAGCCCGAGGATCATGGCGTGGACGCTCTCTTCCATATCCGCTTGGCGGCCCTCGAAGCCATAGCTGAGCCCCGGATATTCGGCGGCGAGTAGCGGGAGCACATTGGTGCGCAGGTCGGTCATGATTGGGCCGGCGTCAGCGGGGTCATCGGTGTCCGCCGTTACGTTGAGGACGCGTCTGCCATTGCGGCGCGAGATGCTGGTAAAGGCGCGGTCACGATCAATGTCCACGGCTTCGGCCAGTGGCATTTCGCCACCGGTTGGCGTCATGATGATGAGGGAGTCAACGTCGGCTTCCGAGGTGCGTTGATCTTTGGGCAGGCGGGCCATGATTTTTATTTCATGGCGTCCGCGTAATTGACGCTTGGCCTCGGCTCCATAAAACGCGCCACGGACTTGCTGCGCGACGTTTTGCGATGTCAGCCCCAGGCTTTGTGCCTCCGGGCGCAGGGTGAAGTTGAACTGCTCTTTACCTGGCTGAAAGCCGTCGTTCACGTCCTTGGTTTGCGGATATTCCATCAGCTCATGGGCGAGTCTTTCGGCCGCGGCCTCAAGGGTAGCGATGTCGCGGTGGCTGAGTTCCACGGTTATGGAATCCCCGGAGCCGGGGCCGCCACGATCAGAGGCGAAGCTGCTGGTGTCGACGCCAAACAGTTGACCGACTTCCTGCCGCCACTGTTGGGTGAATTGAGCGGTGGAGAGTGGGCGCGTATTGGCATCCGTCAGGAAAACCCGAAATTGAACCGCATGACTTCCGCCACTTCCCACCAGCGTGTAAATGCCCTTGGAAAGTTTGTCGCCGCCGTTGTTCGCCACAACTCGCTCAGCAGCGGAGAGAACTTGCTGACGTATTTTCTCTGTCTCTTCAACCGGGGAGCCATAGGGGAGCTCGACCGAGGCAAAGGCATAGTCGGAGTCAACGCGCGGCATTAAGATCATGTGGAGGCGGCCACTGTCGACCCACGAGAAAATCAGCGCCATGAACGACAGGCCAATCACTACGACCACATAACGCCAGGGCAAGACGCGGCGCAGCGCCGGACCGTAGCGATTGTGAACGAAGCCCATGAATTTATTGCTGAAGCGTTGCTGGAAATTGTGCAAAGCGCCGCGAATTCCTTTGGGGTGAATGTCCTTTTGGTGCGACAGGTGGGCGGGCAGAATGAAGAGGGACTCGATCAGAGAGACGCTGAAAACGCCGATCACAACAATCGGGATTACGCCAAAGATTTTTCCCATAAACCCAGGGATGAAAAACAGCGGCATGAACGCGACAATGTTGGTAAGCACGCTGAAAACGACGGGCATGGCGACCTCGCGCGTACCGTCGATTGCCGCGACGTAAAAGCTTTTGCCGCGTTGGTGGTGGCTGTAAATATTTTCGCCCACGACGATGGCGTCGTCCACCACGATGCCGAGCGTGATGATGAAGGCGAACATCGTGATCATGTTGATCGTCGTGTCCAGTGGCGGGAAAAACATGAATGCGCCGAGGAAGGAAATCGGGATGCCCAGCGTCACCCAGAAAGCCAGTCGGGTTTCGAGGAAAATGCCCAACACGATCAAAACGAGCACCAGGCCCATGAGTAAATTTTTGACGAGTAGCTCGGCGCGCTGGCGGTATATTTCTGAGTTATCCGACATGATATCCAACGTCAGGCCTGGGGGGAGGGTGGCCCGCAGTTCCTCGACTACTTCCATGGCTGCATCGGATACGCCGATTGGTGTTTGGTTTCCAATGCGGAAAACCTCCAGCAGCACGACGGGTTCGCCGTTAAAGTGTGCATAGAGGTCGCTCGTTTCCTCGAAGCCATCGGTGATCGTGGCGATGTCTCCCAGCAGCACACGCACACCGTCGTTCGTGGTTATGACGGGGATGTTGTTAAACTCGGCCGCGTAGTCGCGCCGTTCTTTTACGCGGACTAAAATTTCGCCCGTTGCGGTCTTAACACCACCTCCGGCGAGGTCGAGCGATGAGGCGCTGACGATGCTGGCAATGTCATTCAGGGTCAGCCCATAGAGGCGAAGCGATTCGCGGGGCACGGTGATCGTGACCTCGTAATCACGCGCGCCTTCCAACTCGACTTGGGTGATACCGGGATTACTGAGCAAGGAGTCGCGAACGGTTTCGGCAACGCTGCGTAGGGTCCACTCATCGAGGTCACCATGAAGGGCGAGGGTGACGACGCTGCGCTGACGACTGGCAATGGCGACGTTGGGCTCTTCCGCTTCTTCGGGAAAGGTGGTGATGCGGTCGATCTCGTTTTTAATCTCATTGGCGAGCTGCTGCAGGTCTGCGCCTTCCGCGAGTTCGATGGTCACCGTGCCGCTGCCTTCGTTGGCGGTCGAGGTGACTTCTTTCACGCCGTCGAGGCCTTCCACGGCTTCCTCCACCGGCAGCACGATGCTCTGCTCAACTTCCTCGGGGGCCGCTCCCGGATAGCTGACGCTGACATTGACCATGTCGAGCGAGAACTCGGGAAAGACCTCCTGTTTGACGTTGGAAATGACGAGGGCACCGCCGATCAAAAAGACCAGCATGATTAAGTTGGCGGTGACGGAGTGACCTGCCATCCAGGCAATGGGCCCTTTGGCGGAACTGGAGTGATCGTTGCTCATGGAGGAGGTTTACGCAGTCGTTTGAGCGGGGGTGAATTGAAGTTTGCGCTGAATGAATGGCCAACTGAGGAGTACGAGGCCGGGCACCAACAAGACAAGGAAACCGAGCGCAGCAATCGGGTGCGCCCAACCGGCCGTGGTGTAGGCCATGCAGATGGCACCCGCCATGAATTGGGTGAAGATGATCGTGGAAGATGCGGCACCGATATCGCGGTCGACCTGTTCCAGCACCAAATGATTTGCCAACGGGCGGCTGACTCCGGTGAAGAATCCGAAGACACACATGCCGACCACGAAAGCCACCACGTGAAGCGCTCCAATCGACAGCAGTATGATGCTCGCAAAGACCGAGCCGATCAGACTATACATGATCAGTGAGCGGTCGCTGAAAATTCGCAGCATACGTGTGCAGACAAAAGCACCAACCATGGAGCTCAATGGTACAGCGGCGAACAGCAGGGCAAAGGTGGTCTCGCTCAGATGGAAGTGCTCCATGTAAACCAGACTGGCAATGCCGACATAGCCGAGGACGGGTGCCGCAATGAGCGACATGCTGAAGTTGGCCAACAGAAAGTTTCGGTTGCGCGCCAGCCGGACATAGCGGTTCAGGGCCTTGATGGCACCGCCGGGTTCTTTGGTCGCCGAGCTTTCCTCAAAGAGAAACCAGGATAGCGCGAGCATGGATCCGCTATAGATCGCCAGGAGGACGAAGATCGTTTGCCACGGTGCGTAGTGCATAATGTAGGCCCCAACGGAAGGTGCCGCCATCGGGGCGACCATGATGATGATGCCCAACCATGCCAGCAGTTTCTGCCGGGCATGACCCTCGTAACTGTCGCGGCAATAGGCCATTGTCATGGACGATGGCGCGGCGGCCGCGATGCCTTGCAGAACGCGGAAGAATATTAGCTGCATCGGCCCGGTTGCGGTCGCGCACAATGCCGAGGCGATCGCAAATAAGGCGAGGCCGCCAAGCATGATGGGCCGCCGTCCCCAGCGATCTGACAATGAGCCGAAGACCAGCAAACTAATGCTGAACGCCACGAACCAGAGCACGAGTGACAGGTTAATAATATTCGTGGGGGCCGACCAAATTTCCGACAAATGCGGAATCGCGACCAAATACATATCGGTCGACAACGGTGGCATGGCACCAAGTGCGGCGAGAAAAATTACCCGGGCTTTGCTGGGTTCATTGGTTGTTTTTGTCATGAGTCTCCTCCTGTTTTTTCAGGGGGTAACTCAGCCGAGAGTAGTTTGCCGTCTTCGTCTGCGACGACGAGTTTCAATCCCGGGGTAGGCATGGAAAGGTTGCTCACCACGAGGCGCTCCCCGTCGGCTAATCCTTCGTCCACGATGACGAAATCATCACCCTGCCAGACCGGGGTGATTGGGCGGATTTCCAGTTGGTCCTTGTCCGAGGCGAGCCAGACGCGGGCACCATCACGGAAGGACAAGCGCGGCAGGCTGTAAATATTCTGCAGTTCCTTGCCGAGGATTTCCACGCTGACGTAATCCCCCAGCAGGAGCGGAGGCTGTCCTTCGTTTTCGGCAAGCAGTGAGAGCGGATCTTCGACGGCAATAAGCACACGTGCCATCCGGCCTTCGGGGTCGAGGTCGCCGAGTAGGGAAATGATTTTGCCCGTGCGATAGGTGCCCTGGCTCGCGTTGGGAAACACGCGGACCTCGCTGCCTTCTGATTGGGTAGGGCCCGGAATTGTGAGCCACTTGAGTTGCGTTTTGGGCACGGCGGCACGCACCCAGTAGGTGTCGATTCCCGCAAGGCTGGCGACAGTCGTTTGCGTGGAAACATAGGAGCCGATATCCACGTTTTTCTCGAGCACGATGGCGTTAAAGGGCGCGACGATGCGCGTGCGTTGCAGGTTGATTTCTGCCTGCTCCAAGCTGGCGCGCGCCATGGCGACCTCTGCCTCGGCGGACTTCAGCTGCGGCTGTCGCAATGCAAGGGATGAATCGACGCCGGCGATTTCACTGGCTTCCTGAATCAGCTCCCACTCGCGTTTGGCGATGGTTTGGTTGCCGGATTCAATCGCCATATCACTCAGCTCCAGGTCGAGTGTTGCCTGGGCGGAAGCGAGTGCGGTTTGGTAGTCGCGGTCGTCAATTTTGAGAATGAAATCGCCTTTGGCCAAATGGTTGCCCTCGGCGAAATCCGGGCCGAGTTCAAGCACCTCGCCGTTGACCTGCGCGGTCAGGGAGATCGAACGCTGCGGGATCACGCTGCCCATGGCGCTGACGACGATTTGCTCGTTGGTGCGCTCCAGCGGGCGAACTTTTACGTTGGCCTGCATCGGTGCCGGTGGGCGGCGCGTGGCCTTTGGACCTGTCTTGATGATCATCGCGCAGATGCCCGCGCAAACGGCGATGATGATCAATATCGCCAGGGTGCGGCGCCAGGGAAAGCGTTGGGTTGATGTGGTCTCAGGCATGGCAATTAGTTTTCGGAAAGCGTGGAGTCTTGGTTGTCGTCCTCTTCGAGGAGTTCTGCAAAAACCGGAACGAGTGGTATCGTGTCCTCCGGCGAAAGCACTGGGCTCGGGTCGGGATTGGTCAGTGGCAGCTCACCGCCGAGCGCGAGATGGAGGTCGATCCGCGATTGCAGGAGGTCCGCAATCAGCGAGATGCGCTGGCGCTGTAATGTCTGGAGCGATGAGAGAGACGACGTCACGTCGAGGTAATCCGTCAACCCGCTTAGGTAACGTGACTGCGCCTCGGTGAACTCTTGTTGCGCGGCTTCCATCTGGCGATCCATCGCCTCAAGCTCAGCATAGTACCACTGCTCCTGAACGAGCGCGTCGCGAACTTCCTTATACGCGGTGAGAACCGTTGTGCGGTATTGCAAAAGAGATTGCTTGGCCAGCGCGAGTTGGCGCTGCACCTCTGCCTGGCGTTGGCCGGCGTCGAACAGTGGCTGCGCCAAACCAGCGAGAAATGATGCGGACCAACTGTCGAACAAATCGGCAAAGGCACCAGCGGTGGTCGTCGCGTCGGCGCTCAGAGTGACCCGTGGCAAGCGGTCGGCGCGCGCTTGGGCAACGTTCCACTCTGCCGAGTTGAGCGTCTCGTAGGCGGCGCGAACGTCGGGGCGCTGCAAGAGTAAATCGCTCGGCGCACAGGTTGCCGGAGCCGGCGGCATGGTCGGCATGCCCAAAGTGCCGACGGAGAATTCCCAGTCCGCCGGTTGCCCCAAGAGCAACGCGAGCTGGTGTTGATAAAGTCTGATTTGCCGCTCGACTTGCGGGACGATTGTCTCGGCCGCAGCTAGCAACTGTTTCTGCTGATACACATCGAGGGCGCTGGCCTGGCCGTTACCAAAACGCAGCAGCACGAGCTCCAGTTGGGTTTGGTTGGTGCTCACTTGTTGTTGGAGCAGGCGCATGCCGTCGGCCAAAGCGAGGATGTTTAGCCATGCGCTTGCGACATCACCACTCAAGGTTAGCGCCGTTGCCTGGACATCAAATTGACTGAATTCGACGAGGGCCTGTGCGCTTTCGGACTGTGCACGAATGCGGCCCCAAAGATCGACTTCGTAGCTGATGCCTGTGCCGAGGCCCCACTGTTCGGTGGAGCCGGTGCGGGAGGGGTTGCCTTCGTAGCCTTTGCTCCAGCTGCCTTCGCCGCCGAGACTGGGAAATAGCCCGGCACCGGAGATCACTGCCTGTGCTTGGGCGGCCCGGAGGCGGGCCCAGGCTTCGGCGAGGCTGAGGTTGCCGGCCAGCGCTTCACTTTCGAGTGCGTCCAAATCCGGTCGCTCAAAAGATGTCCACCACGGGTCGTTGCTCGCGGCGGTGGAGACGTCTGCCGCGATGGAATCATACGATGTCGGCAGTGGCTGCGGAGAGGTAAGCGCCGGAGTCTGCGCACTGTATTGGCAGCCGGTAAAAACGCCTAGCGACAGAGCTGCGGTGAGAATGGAAAGGCGTTTAAGCACGGGCGGCGATCTCCGCTTGTTTGTGGTGAATACCCGCAAGCGCAAAGCCGATGGTGTGGTCGATCACGTTCTCAACATTGGGTGGCAGTCTGCGCATTTTGCGTTGCAGCAACTGGCGGATCGAGCGGCTGAAGTTGAAAAACTGGAATAGCGCCACGATGGATAGATGGCTCAGAATAATGTCTTCCTCCGTTGCCTTGGGGCCGAGGATTTCACGAACGATGCCGATAACGGTGTCGCGCTCGTTTGCCACCAAATCTCGCAAAATCGTTTCGAGTGCTTCGGTGGGATCGGCCATCTCTTTCACCATCATCCGGGGAAAAAGGCTGCCTTCGCTCTCATCGAAAATGCGCTGGCAGACGGCCGTCAGAAAAAGTTTCAATCGCTCCTCGGCTTGAATCGACTGATCTACCGGCAGTGGATACTTGGCGTTGGCGAGCTCAAGCGCGTAGCGCAGGCTTTCTTCGTAGAGCTCGTACTTGCCGCCGAAATGATAGCTGACCGCCGCTTGATTAGCTTCTGCTTTTCGGCAGATGTCGGCTACCCGCGCTTGGTGGTAGCCGTGCGCGGCGAAGTGCTCAGCGGCGACACTCAGTATGCGCTCGCGGGTTACTTCCGACTTTTTGGTTCTGATCTGCATCATTTATTCAAACAAACATATAAAACAAAAGTTTCAAATGATTATTTGAAAAATGCGCGAAGAAGCAGATCAGATTCCTTGAAGGAGCTTTAAGCTATGCTAATCAGCTGTTTATGAAAATCAGTGCTGATGGCTTAATCCATAGAAATTTAACTTCTGATCGCTTTGATCAGCTTGATCCCCTCCATGGCCATGACGCGGACTCCGTTCTCCAGGCAGCCTAGAGCGTTACCTGCGAGGAAGGAAAGTTTCCCCCGACCCTGAATCTTTGTCACCAATAGCTCGAAGCAGAATTTACTACCGGTGTCCGGCCGCACTTCGTCATAAAACACGGTGCGGCCAACTTCACGCGCACGACCGACGCCGGGGATTCCGGCCCATGCCAGATACAGACCCGCCAGTTGCAGCACGGCTTCGATTTGAAGGGTGCCGGGCATGACGGGGTCTTCGTGAAAGTGGTTTTTGAAGAACCAGGTTTCCGGTGTGTAGTCGAACTCCGCAACGGCGCGACCATACACGCCATCCTCATTTTTTTCGTATTTCTGAAAGTAGGCACGATTGATCAGAAGGAACCGGCCATTGGGGAGTTTACCAAACTCAGGGCCGAATAAACCCCCCGTTTCGCAGTCACGAATTTGAGGTTCTTCGAGCGCTTGTTCTTTTTCGATTGCGTAATCTAATGCAGACGCAGTATTAAAAAACTTAATCATGGAATCTATAGTTATAACCGGTGTGGGAGGTGTCTCCCCGATTGGAATTGGAAACGATGCGATGGACAAAAGTCTTAAGCAAAGCAATCATGGCTATAAGAATATTTCAAGTCTTACGAAAAGTTTAAAATATAAGCTAATGGAAGGCTGCCCAGTTGCTAATCACAATGCAGAGGACTATTTGCACTTTCCGGCCGAAGCCAAATACCGCAGCACAGTGCGACCGAAGCGACTTGATCGCATGTCACAGTATGCGCTGATCGCTGCCAAACTGGCCGCTGAGCAAGCCGGATTAATCGGCGATGACGACTTGCTGAAGGATCCTTCGTTTGCTGAAAGCGCGGTGATTATGGGCATCGCGCTCAATGGCGTGGAAAGCTACGACCGTTTGCATCGGGATTTCGTGGACGACAAGAAAGTTTCCCCTTTTGCCGTGCCGATGTATATGACGAATGCGTCGGCATCAGCCATTAGCACCTATTTCAATTTTCAAGGCACGCCGTTTACAGTGAACACGGCTTGCGCGTCTTCGCTCACGGCGATCATCCGAGCATGTGATATTCTGCAGCTCAATCGACCAGGTGGCCCGAAATTTATCTTGGCTGGCGGGACAGAGGCATCGCTAACGGATTTTGTGTCGGCTAGTTTTCTTGCCGCTCGCGCGATGAGCCCGGAGGGAATTTCACGCCCCTTTGATGCCAAGCGAAACGGCTTTGGCCCGGCCGAGGGGGCGGGAGTGCTCGTCCTAGAGCGCAAGAGCGACGCCTTGAAACGTGGCGCACAACCGCTGGCGGAAATCCTGGGGTTTGATGAGCGCCACGATCACTTTGACGCCGACACCGCCCCCAGCGTTAACTTCACTTCTCCCGATACGAGCGGGGGGCAACTGGCCGATTCGATCCGCGCGGTTTTGCGTATGGGCGATTGCTCGCCGGAGTCGATCGATGTGTATAATGCGCATGGCACGGGAACCCAGTATAACGACCTGACGGAGGCGCGGGCATTAGTGCAAGTTTTCGGTGATCAACTGCCAGCGGTTATGGCGCTCAAGGGCTTTATGGGACACTCCGGGGGTGCCACCTCGGTGCTGGAGATTATTGGCGGCATCCTGAGTATGCATGGAGATTATCTGCCGGGCAATCCGCAGCTAACGGAGGTCGATCCGGAGATACCGTTGAAGTTATCCAGGGAAACCACTGCACTAAAGCATCGGACGCACTTGAAAACTGCGATGGGATTCGGCGGGGCTCGTGCGGTTATTGCCTACCGTAAAAGCGCTT
Source organism: Cerasicoccus sp. TK19100 (assembly GCF_027257155.1). Taxonomy (NCBI): domain Bacteria; kingdom Pseudomonadati; phylum Verrucomicrobiota; class Opitutia; order Puniceicoccales; family Cerasicoccaceae; genus Cerasicoccus; species Cerasicoccus fimbriatus. The sequence continues at coordinate 423,300 of NZ_JAPWDU010000004.1, read as the reverse complement.
AGCCGAACAGCGCGTTGGCAATCTTTTGTGCGCGTCAACGAATGCTGCTCTAGGTAGCCGCAGGCGGAGCTTGTAAACGAGAGGTCAATCCTGCTCATCAGGACGGTAAAACGGTCGGTTTGGCGCTTGGGGCCAGATCGTAAGATGCTGCGTTGGCATTCCGATCACTGCCTTTGCTTCGACAACTTAGGCCAGCCCACTCCAGCCCTGCCGCCTCAGGCTGCATTCGATCCATGGCCTCGCTTGAATGGACGCTACAGCGTTAAACGTGGCTATTAACCGGAAGGCCCATCATTTTCAATAATTCGTAGTCTGGCGATCGTGTGCTTCCCTTGGAATTCAAGATCGAGAAGTCGCCAGCGTAGTCCCACATGGTCCAGCCGATCCCGGCACGCTCAAAACTTTCGATCACATCATGAATCCACGCTAAGCGCGAATTGCGGTCGCAAAATTCTTTATAGACGCCGAACTCATTGCAGATGACAGGAAGCTGTAGTCGCTCTCCGAGGGCAACCGCGGGTGAGAGGTATTCTCGATATCGCTGCGAGTTCCAATCCGTTTCGATATATTCCTGTAGCTGTTTAATGGCGTCCTGATCGGTTTGGCCGCATAGAAGTGTTGGTGCGTTCGACTGTTCGGCGGGATAGGTCAAGCCGATTGTATGTTGCATCCAGGGGTTTCCCCAGCCCGCTCCCTGATGGGTGAACGAAGAGGGCTCATACATGTGGAAATTGATGATCTGATTGGAATCATCCGGTATTTCGATCTCCAACAGCTGCGGTAATTGCGACCATTGATCGCCGCAAACGACGAGAGTGTGGTCCGGTGCGTGTTCGCGGATCGCCTTGGCGCATCGCTGTTGAATCTGAGACCAGCGAGGCGGGTTCCAAACACAGGGTTCATTCAAAATTTCGAGTAATGTTTTCTCTGGGTCGAATGCACTAAGGTAAGATGCAAACGTCCGCCAAAATGCGATAAAGGTGTCAACAGCTTCATCGGAGCGAGCGAGCTCATCTTTAAAGGCTGTCTCCGGATGGATGTCCACCATGACGGCCATACCTGCATCATGTATCTGACTAATCGCTCTGCCGATTCGTTGCAAATACTGGAGGGGCAACTCGCCCGGAGACCCCATGGCCAGAATGGGCTCGCAGGCGATAGGTAAGCGCACATGATCAAAGCCCAGCGATGCAATGAGGTCGATGTCGTCTCGATTGGTGTGGGTATCAAAATGCTCGAAGCTGTAACCGCGCTCTGTGTACACCTGAGAAAACCAATGGCTCAGATTGATGCCACGACGAAAGCGTTCGGCGCGCAGAAATGGAACTGTAGTTTGAATCATGGCATATCGACTATGCTTGTTGCGGTGCCAAAGTATGTGTCTCAAATTTATTACGAGAGCGCTGGCTGACTTCTATGCCGCTATAGTAATGGATGCTGAGCGATACGGTTAGTCGAAAGCCGATCCATAATTTGCACATCGCCGATATCGGTTTTTCGATTGTAATAACGCCGCCATGCAACCTTTGTAATATACAATGAAGCCTCGTTGCGGTCTTCGATTTGTTTGCTAAATTTTGCGTGAAGACCAGGCCATGAGGCTGGCGTTCACGTAGTCCAGATTCCGCTACCGACGATGGTTCACGACCAGTTTATGAGCGTACACTTGGTTAGTGTACGGCTCCTGACATTCAGGGCAGTGCGAGCGACAGTCAGCAGGCTTATTCGGCCCGCCAGACTTTCAGTGATTGGAGAACCATGTCGCCGGATCCTGCATCGTAAGGTGAATCCACCTTGGCCTTAACGGCGACGTTGGTCAAGGGGTACCAAGTTTCGCCCTGAAACGGGTTCGCGTAGCGCATGGTCTCGATGTCATCCACGAACATGATGATCCACTCGGGGTCCACCGTTACGGCGAACTTGTGGAATTCGGTATCAAGCGTGTTGGGCAGGCCAAATGTACTCATCTTCATGCGCATTGCTGGGCGTGTAAAAGTGCGCGATAGATTATCCCCGCCGTGAAGATTGGTGGAGAGGTCCGACGAAAACTTCCAGGAGCCGTTGTAGCCAAAGCCTTCGTAAACGTCGATCTCCGGCGGCCATCCTCCCGTCGGCAAGAGCCATAGCGCAGGCCACGAGCCAAAGCGGTTCGGCATTTTTGCGACCCATTCGACGCTGCCATATTTGAAGTAAGTGTCTGGTGTTTTATGACCCGACAACATCACGGCGAGAAATGGATAAGCAGTTGCCGGAGAGCCGACTTCCACCGGGGTATCCAGGCGCCGGGTGGACAACACTAAACCTTCCGGCGTTCTTATGAGACCGCCCATGTCGACAGTGCCGTAGTATCCGGTTTCGCCATTGCCTACTTGGGTGCGGCCGTGGGAAAGGGAGGTGGAGAAAACGCCTGGGCCGCCCTTGTCATCATACTGGATTGTTTCGCCCGTGGCTTCATAGCAAAGCTTGCCGTAGGGCTTGAACGTAATTGGCTCACTGCCGCCTTCAATGGGTTCATTGATCGCGCCTTCCTTCGCGGTGATGAGGATGCCGCCACCGGATCGATACGCGCCATCGGGCACGGAAGGTTGGACGGCCTTAAGGTTGTTGCCCGCCTTCATGTCGCGAACATCGAAGCTGACGGTCTTGGTCAGCGGGTCACCCGGGCGGAAAATGACTGGCTTGGTCGCATCGGGATTTGCGCGGCCACCTTCGCCGTTGTAAACGCGGACATAGGCAATGACGGTGTTGGGGCTGGGCTTGTCCATGGTGACTGGCACGTGGACGACCGAGGCGTTCACCGGCACATCAAAACTTTCAATGCGCACTTTGGCAGCCGGGGGGTATTTTTTCCCGTTGTCGTAGAGGTCTACTTCGGTGACGCTTTCTGTTTGTGCGCCTAGCACCGTGTCGAGTCGTTCATTGATGCGTACGAGCTCTGCCTGGATCGCTTCAACACTAGCGCGCAGTTCCTGAGCCTCTTTGGTGGTGATTGGCTGGTCAGCAAACGAGGTGAATGGTGCCAGCAGGAGCAAGGCACAGTTCAGGGTGGCTAGTTTGAAAATGGATGGGGGTCTCATGTTTGGTATGTTTATTTTTATCTGGCTTACACTGTGAGTGCCAGTGCAATGGCGATTTTTCTGACTCACCATATCTACGATTACCGTTCGGCTAACCGCAGTGAAATGCGTGCAAAGCACATGGCGTTAATGCCGCTAATGAAATCATTCTAGCACGGATATTGATTGGCCGATAGTCTATCCCTGCCTTGGCCTCTGTAAATTTCTGATCGTGCTGATCCTGCACTCGCTGATTCTGATGGCGTGCGCTCTAAACGACGATCAAGGCGATCGACTGAGTCGGTGTTGGGTTGTTGGTTGGGCAAAGAAAAGGGCCAGTCCGCAACCGAACTGGCCCTTTGAGAAAAAGCTAGGTCTTATGCGCGGCGTCGGCGAACGAATGCCAAGGCACCGAGAGCTGAGCCAATCAACAGCGCGTATGTGCCTGGCTCGGGGATGTTGGCCATCTCGAAGTTGTCGAAGCTGATGCTTGTCGAGTTGCCGCCCAGCGCCGAACGGTTGCGATAGCCGAAGTTTTCACCGGTTAAGGGTGAGGTATCGCTGACGATGGCTGAGGTGCCGATTTGCGACGTGCCAGTGGCGTCATAGAGGCTCAAGGTCATGTTGAGCGTGCTACCGGCAATGGTTGTTTCGAGACGTAAGGTGTAGGTGGTATCAAGGTTCACCGCCAGGATGCTGCTGCCGCTGTTATCATCGGCCAGGCCCGTGGTGGTTACGCTGAAACCGGAGCCGGAATCGCCCAATCGCAGAATGCGTAAAAGGCCTTCTGTGGACGAGGCATTGCCATTGGCATAGCTGAAGTCTGCAAGGTAGTAAGCATTGCCACCACTGGAGCCGGAGCCGCTGAAAGCGCTGTCGGCACCAAAGAGACCGAAGCCGAGCGTTTGTGCGGTGCTTTGTAAGTTGCCAAGGCTGGAAAGCGTGAACTGAGTCTCCAACGTGAACGACGATCCTCCTGCGTTCGTGATTGGCAAAGATGCAGTGGACGGGGAGCCGCCACCGACTGTGCTGGAGTAGTTCCACTGGTAGGAACCGGACGAGACTGTCCATTCTGCATCCGTGTTTTCAGCAGGGAACGCGGTGTTATCACCGACTCCGCTGAAGTCGTTCGTGTAAGGAATCGTTGCGGCTCCAAGCGGGCAAACGCTAGCCAGGGCAATAGATGTTAGGAGGGATTGTATTTTCATCGATTTTAATGGTTAACAAGCACCGTATTTCGACGCTGATTGGTTGTTTTGGGGTGGCGAATGCACATTGAATCTAGCGCTTACAGTGCTTTTATTGATGCAACAGGCATTAACGTGTTAAGATAGTAACATGTTTCCCGTAGAGGGGGATAGTTCGTATCTGCTTTCAGAATTGCATATTGCTGACCACTGGAAGGGAACACCCGTGTCAAAAACTGTATTTTGATAGGAGGGTTATTGTGGATTCCGTCTGCAATTTCGACGGCGTGCTCTGACGTTAGTCTTTGGTGGTTGGAGCCGCCGGAGTTGTCTGGGTGGACTTCACGCCGTCGACGTCTGATGCCAAGTCGGCGCGCTGCCAGGCCCGGACGTAGTCGATCACGAAATCATCCGGTAACGGCTCGTCTTGTAGCGGGACATTGGCCCAGCCACCAGATACATGGGTGAACATGATGTCGGCCGGGACATCGGAAATGCGCGTCGTTTCCCATTCGGCGACCAGACGTCCGTTGTTGTAGATTGCAGCGTAGCCAGGCAGCCAGAGCAGGCCGGTGGTGATGTAGCCATCCTCGTCGTGGGCGACATAGATCTGCTCGGTGCCGGTTTGCTTGTGGTCCTTGCCATAGCCGTCCCAGTGGAAGGCGATATTGTAGCGGTAGGGGCCCCAACCGCTGAGGTATTCCATGATGTCAAACTCCATGCCGCCGCGTCCGGTGTCGGCACGCTTCCATTGGGGGCCTTCGTCGATGCCGCGATCAGGCATGAGCCAAAGCGCGGGCCAAACGCCGGGCGCGGTTGGAAGCTTCATACGTGCCTCGAAGTAGCCATAGCGCTGAACCCATTTGCCGTAGGTATCAAGAAAGCCGGATGCATAGTCGGTGACTTTGCCATTGGGGTCGTCGTTGTGATGACCGCGCTTTTTCTCGTAGCGCAAAATGGCTGTGCCGTCTTCGATGATTACATTGTCTTTGGAAAAGTGCGTGCGCTTGTCCCAGTAGTTTTCGGTGTAGATATTCCACTTTGTCAGGTCAATGGTGTCGCCTTTGAACTCCTCTTCGAAGGTCAGTTTCCAATCTCCCTCCACAGGTGGACGCTTGCCAACCCACTCGGGAAGCTGGATGCTTGGGGCATCGAGCTTGGCGGAAATGATTTCGATCACTTGCTTGCCGCCTTGGGCGTCGGCGGAGACGATGAAGTTCTTTACCTTGTCGCTGGCAAAACGGGTGCCGGTGCCTTTCTCTCCATCCCAGTTCGTCTTGCTGGACCCAGTGATGCCGCGCCATGGAGTTTCTGGAATAAAGGAGACAATGATCTCGCCGGTTTCTCCCGGTGCGATGGGGCTCTTGGGCTGGCTGCCGCTGGTGGGGCCTTTCTCGCTATCGAGTTTGATCGTCGGGGAGACGCTGGAGCTACCCATATTGCGAACCTTGAAGACGACTTGGTTTCCGTCAATCAGGCGCCACTTGCCTTGGGGCGGTGATACTTTCGCATATTGGCCTTTATCGCTGAAAGCGATTTGCAGCGCGTGTTTGTCCTCGGGAGATGGACGCACGTGGACATCGCCGTCAACCTTCACTTGCTTGTCCACATCGAGCGGAATGCCTTGCCCGAGAATGTAGCCATTTTGCGGGGCCACTTTGATTTTGCTCGGGTCGACAGGCGGCTTCTCACCGGACGGTCCACCGGCCACCAGAGATTGGATCAGCAGCTTGCGCTCGTCCTTAACTTTGCCGGTGAAGACGAGGATACGGGTGATTTTTGCAGGGTCCAGCTTGTAGCTGGGCTTGTTGCCATTGGCGTAGCCGAAAATGACTTTAATCGTTTTGGTTTGGCCTTCTTTCAGGTAAGTATTCTCGGTGTTCCATGGGGATGAACCGGCCTCGTAGGCGTTGTCAACGCGCAGGCTTACTGACATCGACTCTTTACCAATGTTGGTGACGGTCACGGCGACATGGCCGTAGTTCGATAAATCCCAGGAAGTCCCTGTCGTTGGTTGAAACTCTATGCCGGGGTAATTTTCGCTGCCGGGTGTGACGGTCATGATCACACCGGGTTCGCTGGCGTTCGTGCTTTCCTCAACCGTGACTTGGGAGGAGCTGGGTTTGATGGACTCGGTGATCGTGGGGGAATCGAGATCCAGTATTTCTTGGGTATCGGCGGCGTGGCTGTTGAGGCCGCTAATACTAAAAGCGAGAAGCAACAATGCATTCAATTTTCGCATCTGTAAATGGTATCGGATGTTGGAGTACGGGGGTTAAGGAGAAGCAGCAGTGAAGCAGGCGTCTCACTGTGCTTGGTGATGGATAGACTATATACGCTTTCTTGCGTTTCGGGTAGTCTATAGCTGATCTGAATTACGGTGAATTTCAGAGCGGCGAAAGCGAACGGGTGGCCATTCTTGATCGCTGGGCGTGGTGTTCGTAGTGGATACGCCCCGGAGAACTAGCGAGATGGTTGAGTGTTGGAGAAGCTCGTTTAAGCCTTTAGTGCGGTGTGAAATGGGCGAGTTCCAAGTTTTGGCTTTGCCGAGAGCTGGCGGGGAAGTGAATGCCTAACACTAATGAGGTTGGCCACGGTAAGCCCATAAATTAACCGTAGTGCTCTTAATTTGCGGATAAGTCCATTCGATAAGCCAGTGGAGGACTATGTCAGGTATCGACCGTTTTTTTGTGGCAAGCCGACTATGAGTCTACAAAGATACTTTTCTGAAAATCGACCTATCACCGCAAAGGTATCTTCTGAATTACCCCCGAATTTCCCGTTACCGATGAGCACGACATCCACTTCTTTTCCGGATAATTTTACCTGGGGCGTGGCCACATCCTCCTACCAAATCGAAGGCTCGCCCGATGCCGATGGGAAGGGACCATCCATATGGGACGCTTTTACACAGCAGGAGGGGAAAATTTGGAACGACCACGATGGCCGTATCGCGTGTGATCATTATCAGCGGTATCGTGACGATGTGGAACTGATGGCCAAGATGGGCATCAAGGCATATCGGTTTTCAGTATCGTGGCCGCGGGTGGTGCCCGATGGATTTGGCCCGGTGAACAATGACGGGCTGGCGTTCTATGATCGCCTCGTTGATACTTTGCTTGAGCATGGCATTGAGCCTTGGGTGACGCTCTTTCATTGGGAGCTGCCCTATGCATTGCATCTGCGGGGCGGTTGGCTCAATCCGGATATCGCCGGACATTTTGCGAGGTATGCCGGTGTGGTGACCGAGCGTTTGTCCGATCGCGTGAGCAACTGGATAACCATTAACGAGCCGCAGTGCTTTCTTGGCTTAGGCTATTTGACCGGTGAGCATGCGCCGGGTCTTAAGTGCTGTTTGAAGGAGGTGCTGCTGGCGGGACACAATGTGCTGCTTGCCCACGGACGCGCGGTGATGGCAATACGGGAGAAGGCAAAAAAGCCGCCGCAGATCGGCTGGTCGCCAGCGGGGCCAATCTACTGTCCGGCAACGCCACGGCTGGAAGATATCAAAGCCGCGCAACAAGCAATGAAGGCCATTTTTCCTGGTACGATTTGGAACAATCGCTGGTGGGTGGACCCGGTGATACTCGGTGGTTATCCGGAGGATGGCATGCTGGTGTATGGTAAGGATGCGCCAAAGGTGCCTGATTCGGATTTTGACATTATCAAGCAGCCTATCGATTTCTTTGGGTGCAATATCTTTCAGGGCGTTCCCGTGAAGCCAGGGCCGGACGGAGCGCCCGTTATGGCGAAGCAATCACCCGGTCAGCCACTGTCGCTCTACGAATGGCATCAGGCACCTGCGTCTCTTTACTGGGGCCCGCGTCTGATTCAGGAGATGTATGGCCTGCCCATAGTTATCACGGAGAACGGCCTGTCTATCGGCGATCAGGTTAACCGCGATGGGGGAGTCCACGATCACAACCGTATCGATTTCCTTGTCGAATATCTGATCTCTTTAAAGAGAGCGCTCGATGAAGGCATTGATATCCGCGGCTATTTTCACTGGTCGTTCATGGACAACTTCGAATGGCAAGAGGGCTACAAGCACCGATTCGGTTTGGTCTATGTCGACTACGAGTCTCAGCGTCGCTTGCTCAAGGATTCGGCTTTCTGGTACAAGGAGCTGATCGAGACCAACGGCGAGAGCCTGAATCAATACATCAACACCACAGAGACGCCGCAGCCGTATATCATCAAGGCAACAATTCGTTATGTGGATGAGAATATTCGGGAGAATTTTAACATTAAAACCATCGCCGCGCATCTGAAGTGTCACCCTGACTTTTTGAGCCGCGCTTTCAAGCAACACACGGGAAGAAACTTGAGCGATTACATCCGCCGGTCACGCATTGATCTGGCGATGGAGAAGTTGAGGACGCCGGGCACATACATTAATGATGCCGCGGATGAGTCCGGCTTCTCGGACCCGGTTCACTTTGCCAAGGTTTTTCGGAAGTTAGTGGGCATGACGCCAGGGCAATACCAGAAGCAGTATCGAGCATCACTGGAGCCTTCTTCGCCTGATTCACCGCTGCCGCTTTCCCAACCACGCTCGTCCGGTTTGGGGGATTTGACCCGATAGGTTTTCGGTGCTTTAAAACTTTGTATTGCAAAGTAAGCGACACCATAGAGCGTCTTTACGAATCGACTTGAAAAAAGATTCCCTGACCGGGGCCAGGGAATCGTGTAATGGAAGCGCACAGTCGGCGCTTGTTGGTTAGTTAGTTCAGTCTTCGATTAGCTCGATGTTTGAGAACGTAATTGAAGTCGAGGCGTTGGCGTCATCATCGCCAACAAAGACCAGATACGACATGGAGCCAGTGTAGATCGAACCAAGTGGAATCTCGTAGCTGACCGGGCCGCTGCCGGCGGTGTATTGGTCGGCTGGGTCGATGGCGTAGGCCCCGGTCCAGATTTGGCTGCCGCCGAGAGCGACCACTCGAACGTTGTCCTGATAGTCATTATTCTCGTCGAGACCAATACCAATGATCTCACCTGCGTCGGAGCCCTCTACCGTGAACTGAAGAACCGTGTCACTGGTGACGGCATAAGACAGTGGGAACTTTTTCCAGGTGTTGCCGCTGAGGGTGACGGATAGGCCGTCTCCGCTGACGGAGCCCGAGCCCGAGTCTTGCGTGGAGTAGCCGCTCATGTCGCCCAAATTCAGCACGATGTAGTTGCTGGAGCCAGCCGGTGCCAGGGTGGCGCGAAGATACGGCGCATTGCCCGTCGTCGATTCCCGGCTGTGGAAGCGGGTGTAGGAGCCGTCGATCTCAGAATGGATCACGATGCTCATGGTGCCGTCTCCATTTATCTGCTCGCGGGCGTAGTTGGTGATGTCGATGACGAAGTCTGTGTCCGTCGTCTTCATGCGACGGGAGTTGACCATGTCTGCGACGTAGCCCGGTTTGTTGTTGAAGGTGATCGTCGATTCGGACCACGAATCCACATCGCATTCTTTAACGTAGATTCGCGTTTCGATCGGTGATGGGCCAACGACTGGATCGAGCACGAGCTCGATGCGTTCCGAATGTGGATCGAGGCTGGATACGTCAAATTTGAGGTAAGTTTGACGCGTGTAATCCATGTCCGAAAGCGTCTTCGAGAGTAGCTCGACTTCGCTGCCGTAGTTGTTGTCAGCATAGTCGCCGGCGCGGACATAAACATCCTCATCAACGCTGACGGTGGTATAAGTCGGGGCCGGGCCTTCGCCGCCGCCGGGTGTGGCTGTGCCAGACTTCGTGCCGCTCCAAGCGCGAACGTAGTCGACTTCCAGTGAGCGGCCATCGACATCTTCGATGACGCTGCCATCCCAGCCGCCTAGTTGTAGCGACAGGATAATGAATGCTTCAGTTTCCATCACCTCGGCGTTGACCCACTCATAGGTTTTCACGCCATCGACGTAGAACTCATAGCGACCGCTTTCCCAGTAGAGACCGTAGGTGTGGTAGTCGTCGCCGTCACCGGGATAGGCGATGTGGCCTGAGTCCACGCTCTTGTGGCTGGTACTGTAGCCGTCCCAGTGCACGGCATGCTGCGTCCGGTCGGGGCCCCAGCGGCCGAGCGACTCCATAATGTCCACTTCGTTGCCATCACCAAAGGTATGCGCTGTATCGAAGTTGCCATAGGCGTCGGATACAAGTAGTGTCGTTTGCGTGCCGTAGTTGGTCGTTGGCGCAGACTTCAACGCATAGGCGTCTGCTGACGGGTAAATCGTCTGACCATCGATGACGAGTTGTGGACGGTAGCTGGTCGTGCCGTGTTCGCGGCTCGCCAGCGTGATCGTTCTGCTGCGCATGAAGGAATCCACTAAGGCGAACGAGGCTGTCTCGTCACCGGCGAGTTCCTGATTAATGTAGTCGGTTACATCGACATCAACGGTCGTATTGGCCACCAGCACGCTGGTTCCATAAAGTTGGTCGATGTAGAGCGGATCGGGCGTTGGACGATTGTTCCAATTGAGACCGGTTTCGGTCCAACTGTCGTCCGCACATTTCTTAACCAGAATATTGGGCTGGCCGCCGGAACTTTCGACATTGGTGGGCGTTAGCTTAAGTACGGCGCTGCTGACCGAACCAGCGGTAACCGAGCTCAGGTCAAACTTCAGGTATGACTCACGGTATTTGCCATCCCAGCCGTATTCGGCGCGGTCCGGCATCAGCCAAAACGCTGGCCACATGCCCTGAACGGCGTGGTAGCGCATGCGGCATTCGAAGTAACCATACTTTTGCTTAAAGAGTTTGAAGGTGCTGATTTCACCGCATGCGTAGTTGTAGCTGGTTCCGCCGTAGACGGTTGGCTTTTCCGCTGCGGTTATTTTCAGGGCTCCGTCCTCGAGCGTTATTTGCTCGGGGTCGGTGCCACCGCTTCCGGCAATGCCGGGGTAGTGCTGCCCGACTCTCCATTGGTCGCCATCCAGATTGGAACCATCAAAATTTTCTTCAAAGGTGAGAGTCCAACTCCCTGGGAGGGGAGGGGTGGGTTGGGCGTAGCTCGTCGCGAGGTTTAGTGCGAGCGCAAGCGATGCGTACGCAACGCGAGCAGGCGTTATGATCTTACTCATGGGATGTGGGGTTGGGGATAACGCTTTGGTCAGTTCTCCGACTGGCAAAGCAACGTAGTTGGATAGTAGTCGGACTATAGCATCCGTTGGTAATTCTGGCTAGGTCTGCTTCTGAGGTAAGCTTTGTGCATTGCCGATGTATGAAATGGTCTTGTGTAAAAACCATTAAAAAAGATGAATAATGATGGGATGCGCAGAATAGATGCTCGCGCTAATTCAGGCCGAGGCACACGGAAATTCAAGGCATGCTGTCGTGCTAGACTCCAGAGAACACCGCTCGTGTTGTTAGGGCGGAAGTCTTGAAGATCGCTTGCTGCCCCGATGATGAGCCTGATGCTTGAATCAGCTTTGCCTATTCGAACACTGCCTAGCGAATATGCTGCACGCCGAACTCGTCGGTGGTAATGCGTTCGCGGAACTTGCGCACTGCGATCCCGAGCGGGTTCGGGTCGCGCTCCGTGGGCGGGATGTCGCAGAGAAAAATCATTGTCCGCGTATCCTGTCCGACGACATGGGGTGAGCTCTGGGCGACGATCCAGCCGTTATCTTCGCTGTCGACGGCAACCTTTAGCCATGCCTTGCGCTTGTCGGGATAGACTACGTATTCAGCCTCTCTGGGCTGGAGGAGAAACTGCTTATCGGCCAGCGACACGGCTAAATTGCGGTGGCTGAAGTTGAACAAGCGATAGGAGTTTGCCTGGTGCTGTTCGAGCGAATGATCGATCACCATGGTCTCGTAGGGAATCTCGGAGCCAGGTTGCGCTCTTTGCATCAACACAAGGAATGGCCCGGGGCCGTTGGGCAAGGTGACCTGCGCAATGGTCTGGCGTAAAGGGGGCTTCGTGGGGTCTGGATTCTCTACTTCCTGATAAAACGTGACGCGCCGATCATACGCGGTATAGAGCCGCGAAAGATTGCTCATGGAGATGTTGATGTGCGCCTCGTCATCCTTGCCATTATCATACATGGCTTGGAGTGCATCGGTCAGGCAGACGACGCGAAACTGCGGTGGAGCCGTTTCTGCCTGGTTGTTCTGCTGCGCAAATGACTTTGTGGTGCAGAGTAAGAGCGTGAGTATGAAGATTAAACTTGGTCGGGCGTAAGCCATCGGAAAGCAATGATTTTGAAACGTCGATTGAAGTTTCGATTTTCAGGATTAATTGGATCGTCGTGAGCATCCTCGCTGGAGTCCACGTATTCCGGGGTGCGCTGCACGACAGCTTCACACCAAACTTGGGCCATCGGCTCGCCTGTATTGAAGCGATTGCTGACCTCGCCATAGGCACGAATGACAAAGGTGTCAGAGCGGGCTGAGAGGTTGGCACCAATCGTCGATAAGACATCCGCTTGGGTTAGGTAATTCGGGGCGAAAGCAGATCGGTTGCTGATTGGCTTATATGCCTTTTCACCGCCCAGGAGCTGTGTCCGGTCATAGGCACCTTCGGTGAATTGTGTCTGTTGAATCTTATTGGTGATTTCATCACTCTCCCAGAATTCCAACTGATCATCGTTAGCGGGATACTCGCCATCATTGCTGCTGGACCTACTACGATCAATTGCGGCTTGGATCGTGCCACGCAGGTATTCGTGCTCCCATGGTTCGTGGTCGACGTCGTCGACAGTGTTCGGGTTGTCAACCAGGCGGCGGTTCACGAAGTCTGACAGCGAAGTGAAAGGCCCGCGGTTGCGAACTTCTTCCACGATATTGCGCGCCAGTTGGGCAATCTGCTCATCGTCCAGTTCGCGGAAACCTTGGAAGGCGACATTGGGATCGCTATCGGAGCTGGGGCGACTGAAACGCGAAAAGGCCGACTTAAGCGTATCCGGGTTGGATGAGTTGGGATTTTCGGGATCGTATTCCAACTGATTCGCACCGCCAAGAATGGCCCGCCATGCTTGCTCTGAAGTGGAGTTAATATTGAAGCCGCCATCGACCATGAGCGCCGCCGCAGTTTGATCGGGGTCATTGTGATCCGGGGTTGCATTATAAACATGCATGCGCGGGTTTTTCAGATCGCTGTATCCGCTACTGAGCTCTCCGGGATCGATGGTTGAGAAGTAGTATTGGTCCCAGAGCGTGCGATTGAGCAAATAGGAGATGTCGTAATAGCCAAAGAGATCACGGCCCAATTCTTTGAGCCCGCCGAAGCTGTCTTGGGCGTGGTCGATACGCACGAGTTGGTAGCCGGGAGGAGCCGTTGGATACATCTTTACCGGTGCATCGTGCAGGCGATAGTCGGCCAGACTATTGCCGATCGGATAGCTCGGATAGGCACCCACAAAGGACAGATTTGCGTGCTGGAGTTGCCCAATGGACATGAGGCGCTGGTCCTCGTAAGGGAACTCAAACAAAATGGCGTCGACCGGTTCGTTGTTAATCCAGTCATGCCCGAGGCCAGCGGAAACCCGGTTGCTGTTCGTGCCATCACCGCTATTGAACTTTTGCCAAGGGGTATTTACATCGGGGGATCCAGCCGTAGCCGTGAACAACGGGTTATAGTTTCTGTCGCGGCGTGTTCTGCCGGAACGCACGGCTCGCATATTGCCCTGGGCAATCCAGCGAGTGGTGAACATGTGCTGGTTTGTGTTGAGCTGTGCATTCTGCCCGTAGCCGCCAAACAGAGCTTGCGCTAAAAAGACGAAGGAAGGTTCTGAGCCTTCGACATCGAAGACGAGCGGGCCTGCTGCTTGTTGAACGCTTCGCTTGGTGCCGTCAGAATCGGTCACCTGATCCACCACGATGCTGTCCCATCCAATTCTTTGGTGGGCATTATGCCAACGGCGGAATGACGCCGATGGGTTCATCTTTTCGTCGGATTGATCCAGGGTACCGCCACCTGTGCTGACGCGGCTGCTTACCGGATCGCCGAGGTAGATATTTGCTTCGCCGCCGCCACCTCGGTTGAAACTGCTGGAGTTGCTGCGGCCGACCAAGCGATAATCAAGAAGCTCTTCACCGGGCTGGATTTTCACAACTGCGCCGTCTTGCTTGATCGGGAAGTGCACATAGGCGCTGGGTTCGGGTTCGATGTTTTTCAGGACGTTCTGCTGATTGTAGCTCTCGCCAGAGGAGGTGTGCGGCAGGCTGAAGATCAGGCTCTGCCCTGGTGGAATGTCTGGGCAATCGAGGCGGAAGCGAATGTATTCAGTATGGTTGTTGTCCAGGCCATCAGACTCCTGCTGGAAATCGACGTAACCAATGCTGGTCCACTCGGGGTCAGCGTCGGGGGCTTCGCGGAAAACATCCAGACTGACCTTCACGTTGTAAGTCGGATAAAAGCCTACCTCCAGCTCTTTGCCTTTGAGTGTGAAATTGTAGGGATTCCACAGAACGACCAGCGGGTAGAGGTTTATGTGAATCGGTACATCTGCGGCGGGTTCTGCTGTAGGCGCGGCGCGAAATCCAATCGAGAAGTAGGTGAGGACTGGCTCGACGCCAACATGGTCATCAAAGCCATCTTTGTCATGCGCAGGCATGATTGTTTCCAGCTCATAGGCACCGCTGCCACTGGTGGGGACGCGTGTTTGATAGAAAGACCTGAGGTGCTTCCAGGTAGGAATGCCAAACCCTTCGGTGTAGCCATGGACGTCTCCGCTGTGAGGCGTCCACATCCGATTTTGGTCTGCGGTGGGGTCGGTGCTGCCAACGATATACGATTCGTCGAGCAGAATGCTCAAGTCGCGCTTCAGGCCGCCCGCGTAGGTGTCGGACAGCACGGACTGTGTCTGTGGGCTGATGTCATGGTAGCGATTTTTAAGAATCGCGGACATTTGATTGGGATCTGTCGAAATGACGGCCAACTCCATTGGATTGGTCAATTTGCTCAGTTCGCTGCTATTCGGATCGTAGCGGTCACTGATGGTTGAGGCGGCTAGGTCTTCCTCGTCCTCGAACCCATCGGCCATCAGTTCGATCGCCGAGCGTTTGGCATTGGTGAACGCGTAAATTTTATCCGAGTCATTGGTTTCCAGTGGGAGATTCGCCGATGCTTTGACACCTTCATCGCCGATCCACCAGGCGTAGCCGCCATTGCTGTCGGTTGTGGTTACTTCGACGACGGGCGCGACGACATAGTCTCGTATTTTTGCCGCGGAGCCGGGGCCAACCATGACACGGGCCGGTTGGCCGCCGACGGTCAGGCTAGTATCTGTGGCTGGCGTAACTTGGGTCAAACCGTCAACAGCCATGCCGGGCTTGTAGGGAATACTGTCGGGGTCCACTTTCTGGATGACATTACCGTCGTTGCCGATATTGACTGTGGAGAGAAACGGATTTACCTCATTGCCGCTGACGAGCCAGTTGAGCAGCATGGCGGAGGAGCCATTGTCATTTACGGTGTTGGGTGAGCGGTCGGTGTCGACATTGGTGAGCTCGGTTGCAATTTGGACCGGATCTTTGCCGTAGTCGGGCTTGATCGCATTGCCATAAACGCCTACCCAGTATGGGTTGGCTGCGTCGGGCCCGAGTTCCAGGTCGGACCGAGCGGTGATCCGTTGATCGGGGCCGGCAAATACCTGCAGCTCTGCGAGGGCAATCTGCATGCCCAAAAGTGCGTTCTGGCGTGCCTCCATTTGGATTTTTTCGGTGGCGGCCAGATTCGTTTCGATTCTCAAGAGAGTGGCAAGAGATAGAATCAAAACAATCATGAAAGCCATGAGCGTCAGGCTGATCACGAGGGCAAAGCCTGAGCTGCGCTTTTTGTGACTGTTTGGCTGTTTCATACTGGGGATTTGTTAATTAAATCGGATGGTCATACGTTTGGTAAACAGATACTTGGCGTTATGTTTGTAAGGTATGCCTAATATCATGGGTTATTCTATTGGGGCTTCAGGCCATGAATAGAAGCATCTCGAGACCACCGCGAGCATCGTGGCTGTGTGCCGTGTGTCTCTTGCTATTGGGCAGTCTAGCACTAGGTGAAATCTGACCTGGAATATTCTTTGGTTGAGGTAAACAAGATGGGGTTATGTTGTGAAAAGCGTCTTTGCAGCTGTGTTTAGTCCAATAATAGCATATTCACGGCTTATTCCTGCAAACGATTCCTGACAAGTTCTCTGTTCTTTTCTGATGTGGCGCGTCGCTGACTTGTTCGTGTCTGTACGATCCACTTTCCTCGTCAGCGGGTTGCATTAGGTTGAGCGCGAAATTTGCACCTGTCGCGCGGATGGAATGGCGCTGACCGCTGCGTATCCCCAATTGGCTTCTGATGGACGGGGTATGGAAGCAAAATGGCGCGATAAATGACTCCGGCGCGGTAGTAGCGGGCGGAGTTTGAGAGTTTGCGTGCCGATGCGATCGTGTCGATTCGCCGAGGGGAGTAGGCGAGCCCAGCCAGGGTTTACTGGTGATTGGTAGCGCTCACACCGACATCAAGCATGCTACGTAGCTTGCGGGCTAGGACTTCTTGCCGAAAAGGCTTCGAGAGAAATTCGACACCATCCTCGATGACTCCACGGTTGGCGATTACATCCGCTGTATATCCGGACATATAGAGCACCTTCAACTTCGGATGCTTCGATAGGAGTCGCAGCGCGAGTTCCCGGCCGTTCATGCCGGGCATGACCACATCAGTGATGAGCAGATCGATAGTGCCGAGTCGATAATTGATGAGCTCAAAAGCCTCGGCTGGTATCTTGGCGCAGATCACGGTGTAGCCGAGCTCTTTGAGGAATATCCTGGTTGTATCGCGGACGGTATCTTCGTCTTCAACGAGTAACACGGTTTCCGAACCGCGGGGCATATCCTTTGTTTGCTTCTTGGACCCTGAGTGCTCTATGGCGTCCGTCGCCGCTGGGAAATAAATGCGAAATGTTGAGCCGTTGCCTGGCGTGCTTTCGACGCGGATGACTCCCATGTTCTGTTTCACGATTCCATAGACGGTTGCGAGACCGAGGCCAGTGCCTTTTCCCTCTTCTTTGGTCGTGAAAAAAGGTTCGAAAATGTTCGCAAGTATTTTTTCGTCTATGCCGCAGCCGTCGTCCTGAACGGAGAGCATGACATAAGTTCCGGGATTGAGTTCGGGGTTGGCGGCGCAGAATTCTTCGTCCAGCGATGCGTTGGCGGTATCAATGACAATTTGGCCTACGCCGCCGATGGCATCACGGGAGTTGACGCACAGGTTGGCCAGGATCTGGTCGACTTGAACTGGGTCGATTTTTAACGGGAGCAAGTCTTTTCCAGGGTGCCAAAGCAGTTCGATGTCTTCGCCAATCAGGCGGTGCAACATCTTCAGCATGTTGGCGACGGTGTCGTTGAGATCAAGCACCTTGGGCTTGATCGTTTGCTTGCGGGAAAACGCCAACAACTGCTGCACCACGCCTTCCGAGCGCTCGGCGGCCTTGCTGACCTGTTGAAGCCAGGGAGAGATGGGGTGTGTCTCTTCCAGCTTTGCCCGGCAAAGGTCAGTGTAGCCGATGATCCCCATCAGCATGTTGTTCAGGTCGTGCGCCACGCCGCCGGCAAGTTGTCCTACCGCTTCGAGCTTCTGCGTCTGGCGGAGGTGTTCCTCGACTTTACGGCTCTCAGTGATGTCTTCCGATACGCCGAGCAGCCCGATCACTTCTCCGCTGCGATTCTTGAGCGGAAGCTTGCTAGTATGCCACCATCTGGTCGCACCGTCTTCGGTGGTGAAACTTTCCTCAAAGCCAAGCTTGGGTTTGCCAGTCGTTAGCACAGCCCGGTCGATTTCAACAAACTTTGCCGCTTGCCGGTGCCACGTGAGCTCTTCATCTCGCATGCCGGTAATCTGTCTTACCTTTAGACCGCCTGCTGATTTCGCAAAGGTTCTATTACAGCCCATGTAGACGGAGTTCAGGTCTTTCCAAAAAATGTTGATCGGTACGGAGTTGATGACCAATTCGAACATTTCTTTCTGCGTCTCCAACTCCATTTCGAACAGCTTGCGCTCGGTGAAATCCTGGCTGGTGCCAATCATGCTTATTGCCTTGCCGTCTTCATCGCGGATTACTGAGGCTTCGTTGTGAATCCACGCAATGGACCCATCTGGCTTCACAATGCGGAAATCGATGTCAAATGGTTGGTCAGCGTTCTCGATTTTTTCTGCCAGATAATCTTCCCACCAGTCAACTTGATCCGAGTGGATGAGGCTTTTGATCAAGTCGTAGGTGATCGCTTGCGGCTCGACGCCGAAGATGGGAAACATGGCATCAGTCCAAGTTGTCTTTTGATCTGAGAGCGACCAATGCCAACTACCAATTCCGGCGACCCGCTGTGATTCAGCGAGCAAATTTTGGGTTTGTTGAAGCTTTGCGGCGGCGAATTTGGCCTGTTCTTCGGCGAATTGTCGTAGGCGGCGGTTTTCAACTTCCTTTAGCTCCCGTTGGACGGCAGGTGCGAGACGAGCCAGTGAATCTTTGAGAAGAAAATCGTGGGCTCCAGCTTTCATTAGCTCGACCGCTTTTTCCTCTCCTACGGCACCGGATATGGCAATGAAGGGTAAGTCTCGATTTTGTTCTCGGATAATTGCCAGGGCGTATGGCGCTCCGAAATTCGGTATGTTGTAATCGGATAAAATGATATCCCAGTCCTCGGAGTCGAGAGCGGCCAAAAAGTCATCCCGGGTTTGTACACGACGCCATTGCAGTTGGTAGCCACCTTGCTTCAGTTTGCGGACAACCATCAGCGCATCCGCTTCAGAGTCTTCAACAATGAGTGCTTTTAGTTTCATCTGAGGGTGGTCGCGTTTGAAATTTAAAGGTTCTTTTCGGGTTGTCCTATTGCTGCTCGAACATTGGCCTACGATTGAGCACTACCCAATATAGGCCAAGCTGTTGGATCGCTTCCGCGAATTGGACGAAATCAACGGGCTTTTGAATGTAGCTGTTGCAGCCGCTGGCGTAGCTCTGGATCAGATCGCTCTCCTCCGCGGATGACGTTAAGATAACCACCGGCAGGTATTTCGTCTTTTCATTCGCGCGTAGCTGCCGCAAAACAGCATGGCCATCGATTTTCGGCAGCTTTAAATCCAAGAGAATCAAGCCGGGCATGACACTGGAATCACGGCCAGCGTATTCCCCCTCGGCGAAAAGATAGTCCAGCGCCTCGACGCCATCGTTAGCCACGATGATTTCATTCGAGATTCCATTTTTTTTGAATGCGCGAAGGGTGAGGATTACGTCGTCGGGGTTGTCTTCTACCAACAGTATCGTGGTATTCGCTTCGAGGTTGTACATCGTGTCTCCTGTTGTCGTCGATGAAGGGCGGGGTGCTTAGTGATATTTGGTTATTGATATGTTAATTTGATGCTAATAGATTAATCTGTGAGTGAGAAGCAGAAAGTAGCACCCTCGTTTAGCTTACCGATTGCCGAAACCAAACCCCCCTTGGAGGAGAATCGCTCGCTTAACAGTGGGCAGGCCAATGCCGGAGCTCTCAAACTCGTCAACTGTGTGCAGCCTTTGGAAGGCATCGAAAAGTTTGTCGGCGTAGGTCATGCCTATGAAGGTCATAAGCAATGTGGCTCTTCGCGGACTAGAAAGCGTGCAGCGCCGATTGGATAATCCAGTCGAAGATGCGCAGCAAGGGGAGGCGCACCTTTCAACAAATGACTGCTGAGTTTATTCTCAGTAATCCTTTATTAACTGGTCTGCCGGTAGCTCTCCGGTTCGCATGAAATGCATGGAGGCGACTGCCGCTGGATCATCGGGCGATGCCATCTCTTTGAGGATTCCTCCATGGTTTCGCTCAGGGACTTCAACTAAGCTTATGCTTTCATTTTGGGCGACTTTGCGCATTGCCGCCACGAAATAGCGATTTTCCTCCAAGCGGGCGGGCCAGTCATCCCCTCCGATAATAATCAGTATCGGGGGTGTCTCTTTTTGAATGTGGTAGATGGGTGCCGCGGCGTCTGCGTAGATTGCCGGGCGCTTAATGCCTTTTTCCTTTGCCACGGTAAAGTGTGTCATCACTTGCCCACTGACTGGAATGAACCCGCCGATGGCCGATACGTCCACGCCGGCATCAGCCAGGTATTGAGGGTCCAACGCAAGCATTGAGGCGATGTATGCCCCGGCGGAATGCCCACCGATGAATATGGGGCACTTTCAGTTTTAACAACGTCTGCTCAGATATCGTCTGCTTTGAGGCTAATACTCGATCCGATAGAAACGTTGCCCTTCGGATGAAATGGTGTCGGTAAATGGCGGCGTGGGTTGCGGCGTGACTAGTGACCAATTGCTTAGATTGTCGCTGACCCACAGTTGTCCGGCACCACTCCAGTCGATAATGATGTTATTGCCCAGGGAGACCGGTTTGTATAGCTCAGGAGAGTTGGCCTGTTGGTTGTCGATGATGACGGCACCGATATAGAAGAAGCCATTGCTGTTCGTATTATTGGCACCCTTACTGACGGTGAGTATCATGTCTCCCGTAGCATTGGGCTGCATGTCGTTAATTTGAGCGGTGGAGGAAACATTGTTGGCCGCATCGAGGGTGACTGAGCGGCTGCTGCTGCCGGTTAGCGTATACTGAGTTTCGCGATTATCCGAAACCGAGGTTCGGGAAGCGTAGAAGGTAAAGCTGTAGGAGGTGGCGGGATCGAGGTTGGAAAAGATGAACACAGCCTGACCATTATCCGTGAAGCTGCTCCAGGTTCCGTTTTGGCCATATAGGCTATCCGAAGTTGCGCCGCTAGGGTAGGGGCCGGCGGTTGTGCCATTCTGATTGCTGCCGCCAACGGTGTCAGTCATTGTCAGTGAGATGCCGGTGGACTGCCCACTTGCATTAAGTAAATCGCCGACGAGTTCTGCGGGCGTGCCGGTTCCGTTGCCGACAGCATTTCGGATCGTACTATCGACCGCGACCATGTTCCAGGTCTCGCTGGTGCCGGTGACAGTGTTGCCGCCCCCGAAGTCGAGGTAAATAAGGTTGTGCACCTGCCCAGCTTGTAGGGTCATGCGTGTGGCTTCGGCCAATGGATTACCTGCGTCATCCTGGAGGCCGGTCGTGATTTCCACCAAGACATTGCCAACGACTTCGATGGTGGTTGTAAGTGTTATGCTATTGCCCATGCCGTTAATTGACACGCTGTCAACCGCCACGCGATTGCCACGGTTGATGATGGTGTAGTTGCTTGGGTCGAGGGCTGTAGCTTCGTCGAGTACATCGTCGAACTGGAGAACCAGTGTACTGGCATCTGATTGAGTCAGGCCTGTCCAGACGGGTGGAGTGGTATCAGGCGGAGTTTGGACCAAGCCTGCGGCGACAACCGTTTGCCAAGCGATGTTTTCGACGAAAGCGGCTTCAGTTGCATTGAGGTTTAAGCCCAGAGCGATGACCTCTGATGTGCTGTAGAGCCCCACCGGACTAGCTTGATAAATCGCCGCGTAGTGGACGCAGGCGGAGAGGTAATAGCCCAGCGAGTTGCCATGATATTCGTCGCCCGCAAAAAGATCGATATAGTTGGGGTCGCTAGGGTGAAGGTTGCCACCTGCATTATTCCATGCTTGGCCGACCGGGTCGACTTTTACTGGAGGGTTATCCGGATGGTCGGCGTTGAGCGAGTCCGCAAGCGCCTGGTAATTCGTGACCAATTCGCCGAGCATTTCATCCGTGGACTCGAAGGAGGTGGGGGTGGAGGTCCCGGTGATCAGGGAGTGGGTTGCTGAACGCGCCCAGGTTTGGTAAAGATGGACCTGCGTGTCGGGATTGTTGGCCATGATGGAGCCATACAGCAGTGTGCCGTAAGTCATATGGTCAGTAACACTGCCAATGTGGGTGGGCTCAGTGGAATAATTTTGCATCACTACATGAGTCCACGGCTGTGAAGCGATTTCAGCCTGATGATTCTCGTAGTGATATTCATAATCCTTGCCGCTGACAGCGGCCATGACCGTCGTTGGATCCTCTTGGCCTGCTCCGCGCGCGAGGGCGTCAAAGATGACTGGGACACTCTTCGCCCCGCCGGAGCCATGCGTGAAGCTATTGCCTAGGAACAACACTTTGTTCTCTGCGTTAGCCAGGTTTGCCAGGGTTAGGAAAACCAAAAGATTTATGATGAAGCACTTAGGGAATGCAGTCATGTCAAAGGGGGGATAAGCAATCGATCTGCTCTTAGGCAGATTCATCGAGTTAAGTGGCCGCGTGGCCTGGTCGTAGTCTTCCTTAATGAATGCTAGCCGGAAGCTGGCTAGTGGCCCTCAAAGGCCATAAACGAAAATGGTGGGTCTATAGTTAGACCCACCATTGGAAAAACTATTCTTTTGGTGGGGCTTTAGCGGCGACGGCGCCACATGACGAAACCAGTGGCCATGGCGCCTACGAGCAATGCCATGGAGCTAGGCTCGGGGATCACAGTCATTTGCAGTGAGCCGAGGTATGAATAATCGCTTGTATTGTTGGGGCCCTTTTGAACCGTGAGTGTGATTTCACCGGAGGCGTTGGGGCTGATGCCAAAGGCAGTGACTGTGCTGGTTACATTGTCAGCTGCATCAAGGTAAACGGTGGCGTTGTTGCCGCCAACAAAAGCGTATTCGGTTTCGCGGTTATCGCTAGCGCTAGATGCGCCACGCGAGGCAAACATCGTGAAATCGTATGTCTTGCTTATGTCGAGACCCGAAAACACTAACACTCCTAAGCCATCGCCTGGGGTCACCCCAGCACTGGCAGTCGCTGTGTAAAAGCTGTCTCGCACTGCGGATACGGGATAGGGCGCTGAGGCGTCTTGGGTGCCGCCAGCATTTCTACCTCCAAATGCATTCGTAATGGTGAGAGTGATGCCGGTGCCATTGTTTGTGGTGTCCAGCATATCAGCGAAAAGTTCACCAGTCTGCCCTCCGGGCACAATGCCAAGGTGAGCATTGTTCCACGTTTCCGGTTGACCGGTGGTTTGATAGATTTCGTCGCCGAAATCGACGAGAACCGTTTGTGCGCTCAGCAGTGCTGGCGCGAGCACAAGTGTGGAGAGTAATATTTTACGGGTATTAACCATAGTGAGGGGATTTTGAGTTAGTATTTGGTGGTGAGTAATTTCGCGTTTTCTTTGGATGTAATGAATTGGAAATGAAAAGTTACTTCATCTGATCATTTCACCGGGTTATTGTAGATTAACATACATATGATCAGAGGAATTGGAATGATAAAACGATTGAATCATGAAAATTCTTCCATCTCGGCCATTGGCGTTAATTTCTGGATTTGTATCGATTACGCTCTGAGCGGGCATCTTAATTCCATGTCGTAATTACCAAAAGGTGATGTAGAGTGGGTGCCGGAATCGCGATGAAACCGCTAAGCGCGACGACGACAAATGGAGACCAAGGTCAAAGTGCAGATCCCGAATATGGCCGCATAAGTCGATGGTTCGGGAACGGCGTTGATTAAATCACTGTATTCAGTGGCGATCACGATGTTATCAAATGCCCTGTCATCCGTTTGCCTTTGATATAATTCGAATCGAGTCGATTGAATCGGCGGTGGCGGTGGAACCGGCGCGACCCGCAGCTCCCGCTCCGCCATCACCTCCATTGAGTGAAAAGGAACCCTCTCCTCCGCCACCGCCGTTGCCCCCGGGCAAATCGGTTGCGCAGTATGTGCCGATCGAAAAAACAGGGATTCGGCATCCTGGTTGACCGGAAACACGCACTAGATCCGGTCAGTGATCCCGCCCTGTTTAAAATACATCTCATACTGTGGGGTCTTTCGGAAGGTCTGAAAATCAATGAACCCATCGCGCAGGCGACAACTGCGAAAGGTTCCGGCCTGGCGGATCACCGCTTGCGTACTCATGCCGGGATCACGTTCCATACGCGCGAGCACCTTACGAATGAAGTCCGCACACTCGGGGGTCGGGGGGAGCCAGCGCTCGGCCGATTGATATTTCGCCGCATCCATCGTCGCCCAATGATAAATCGAATTTCGTATCAACTGGTGACTGGTTTTTAAGGGCTCCGTGCTAGTCGTTCAGTAGCAGTTGAAGAAGTGGATTTGGGTATTTGCGTTCAATCGTAATTGCGTAGAAGTGCTCGCTTAGCGTCGGAAGCTGATGGAGGTCGAATAATAGACCTTGTTCCAGCTCATCTTGGACAACCACAGGAGGTAATAGCGAGATGCCGTCGATCTCGCGTGAGAGTAGTCGCAACATTGCCATGTCATCGGCTTCAGCCGCAATCAATGGCCGTACACCGTGCTGTGTCATCAAAATATCAAAGTGGTTGCGTATTTCACTTTCGGTTGTGGGAAGCACCATGGGGACATCCTTGAGGTCTTCAGGAAAGCGAAAGCGACGACGCTTACGATATTGCTTACCACCAATGAGGCTAATCACCTGCTCAGCAACGAGTCTACTCTGCCATGCATTGCCGCCGTCGCGTTTGACTGCTCGGTTCGATAAAACCAAGTCGATTGTATGGGCATTCAATTGCCCGAGCAGCTCACTCATGCTGGCGGAGGTAATGACTACCTCAACCGATTCATTATCAATGACGGGCCTCAGAAACGAAAGTTGAAAGTTTCTTGAAAGCGTTGCCACTGCACCAACGCGAAGCACTTCTTTATACTTTCCGCTGCGGTTCTGAAGTGTCGCCAGCATCTCGTCGCCAGTGCGAAAAATCGTTTCCGCATAGTCAAAAACCATGCGCCCTTCTTCTGTCAGTTGGAGTGACTTGTGCATGCGGTTGAAAAGGGCACACTGCAGATTCTCCTCCAGTTGTTTGAGCTGAACGCTTAGCGAAGACTGCGAAACATTCATTCGAGCAGCTGCGGCCGTCAAGGTGCCCTCGCGCACGATAGCGTAAAAGTACCTCAGATGATGGTAGTTGATTTGTTGCATATATAAAATAGAACGAATGTATATTTTTCTTATATTGGATAGATTCAAGTAAATTTGTTACTATCCGGTCATGAACTGGATATTGACTACGATGGTTGGCTGGATGCCGCTCGCATTTCTGGCTTTTATCTGCAGCAAAAGCGCTTGGCTAAACGCCGAGCCTGTTAAGCTGGGCAAGCTTGCCGAACGCTTGGCCTGGGCTGCCACGCTTTGCTCAGGTGGCGCTTACCTGATTTGGTTGCTGACGGGGCAAGTGATTGTCAGTACGACCCTTACTGATGCAGGCCTCATTGGTCTCAGGCTCGATGCGCTCTCGCTGCCCATTCTTTGCCTGATTTGTTTCTTGGGAGGTGTTATCCTGCGTTTTTCGCGGAACTACTTGAGTGGTGACGCGGGGCAGGGCAATTTGTTCAAGTGGATGCTCGTCACGCTTGGTGCCGTCATGTCTCTCGCCCTGGCACCCGGGCTGGTGCAGTTCTGGCTAAGTTGGGTCGTATGTAGCATGGGGCTGCACCACCTGCTGGTTTATTTCCCAGATCGGCTCGGGACTTTGCTGTCAGCGCGCAAGAAGTTTGTCGTCAGTCGGCTGGGCGATCTCTGCTTGATAATTGCCTTCACGGGAATCTATCAGACCTTCGGCACGCAGAACTTCAGCGAACTTTTTGCGCTCGCTCAAAGTAATCCCGGACTGATCGCCGGTCAGGCTTGGATTGGCTGGCTGGTAGTTTTCGGAGCATTAATGAAGTCCGCCCAGTTTCCCTTTCATACTTGGCTGCCGGACACCATGGGCACGCCCACCCCGGTATCCGCGCTCATGCACGCAGGCATTATCAACGCGGGTGGTTTCTTGGTTATTCGCCTGAGTTCGCTAATTGTATATACGCCCAGCGCACTCAGCTTTCTTGCCATTATCGGAGCGGTCACCTTGGCGTTTGCCTCGCTCATTATGTTAACCCAGAATAGCATCAAGCGCTCGTTGGCCTTTTCGACCATCGCGCAAATGGGCTTCATGATGCTGCAGTGTGGTCTTGGTGCCTTCTCACTGGCGGCTCTGCACTTGGTCGCTCACTCACTCTACAAAGCGCATGCGTTCCTTTCCTCTGGTTCGACCGTGGCGACTCTGAAGCAGCTGGAGGTTAAGTCGCAGGCTCCAGTTGAGAAATCCGCATTGCTTGGGCTGGGCTTGCTGAGTCTCGGGCTGGTCAGTGCCTTCGCCTGGCTATTTGGGTTAAATCCGGTCAACAAGCCTGGCCTGCTTGTCTTCCTTGCCGTTCTTACCATGGCGGTAAGCCAGTTCCTGATTGCTTGGGTGCGCCATCATTCTGTTGGCCAAACTTTGGTCAAACCGCTCGCGCTGGCCAGTGGATTTGTCGCCCTGTATCTTGGCCTAACCGAGGTGACCTTGAATTACTTCCAAGGCACGCTTCCGCTGGCACCAATTGGCGGTCTGGCTTTCCAAGCGACCCTTACATGCGGACTCGTTGCGGTTTTCATTCTGAGCATTCTGGCGCAAAACCAGAGCCTTGGCCGGTCGGGATTGGCGCGCGCCCTCTACGTTCATGCTTTAAACGGGTTTTACCTGAACACGATAGCGAACCGGCTATCGCGCGCGATCGGACTCGTGCCTGCCGGACGCTAACACTTCGAACTTAACATCAATAATATTTAGAAAATGCACTCAACAGAATCCATTGAAAAAGCCTGTCAGCAGGTCGCGCCATTGTGGCCTTTGGCCAACTTTGTCGCCGTGAATCCTTACTTGGGATTTGCACACAAACCATTCGCGCAGACGGCCCACTACCTCGCGCAAGTGCAGGACGCCAATTTGGCCATGCCGCTCAAATACTACGGAGAACAGTTTGCCGATGGAGCCATCTCCGAATGTGATCTGGAGGCCGCCATCAGCCGGGCCTCCGAGGAAGTGTTGAAAGCCTTTAAGGAAGCTGACGCGCCTCTGACCGCAGCGGCCTTAATTCAGGCCACGTTGCAGCCGGAAGATGGCGAAGAACCTTGCTACCGGCCTGGCACCTTCAGCACCTACCTCGATGCGCGGCAGGACACTCACTGGCACCGGGCTTTTGGTGAGGAGGCCGCCAAGTGGTGTGCCGCGTATTATGATAAGGGGCAAGCGCTCTGGATGCTACCGGGTAAGAGCGAGGGCTTTTATCAAGCTTGGCTGCAAACGGTGAAGCATGACCGGACATTGGCCTGCATGGGGCTCAAGGGCGCTCATCAAATGCTAGCTGCGATGCCGGACTCCCCTGAGTCTGCAATCAAAGATGCTATCGAAGCGATGGACATCCCAGCCGAACTGATATCGGAATGGCTTTACCGGGTGCTCCTGTCTCTTCCGGGTTGGGCCGGACACCTGCGTTACTTGGACCGTGAGCAGGAGTTAAGGGGCGGTAGTGGCGGTGAGCTCATTCAGTTGTTGGCGATCCTTCTCAACTATGAAAAGGTGCTCCACGCGGCTTATTCCGGGGACGAAGATTGCATGCTCGGCTGGAAGCGGATGCTGATGGAGGAGCCGGTGGAAACCGCTAATGAGCTTATGCCCTTAGCATTGGCTCAGCGGCTCGTTTGGCAAAGCGCCCTCGAGTACAAAGTGGAGCAAACGCTCAAGCACTCCATACAACCCAAGGCAATTGCAGGGGCAGGGGAGCAGCCTGACGTGCAGGCGGCCTTCTGCATCGACGTGCGGTCGGAGCTATTCCGGCGGAATTTGGAGACAGCCCTACCCGAAATTCAGACCATTGGTTTCGCCGGTTTCTTTGGCGTGCCACTGGCGCACCTGCCACTGGGGCAGCAAAGCGAGCAGGCACGTTGCCCGGCGCTCTTGGCCCCTCCGGTCAAGAGCTGCGAATGTGGCCATGAGCACGATCACGATGCAGAACCTCACCGCTCAGCCAGAAGTTGGCGGCAGTTTAAAGACGGTGCAGCGTCTTGCTTTAGCTTTGTCGAAACCTTCGGCTTGTCCTACACTTGGAAGCTGATGCAAAGCGCTATGGGACTTGGTAAAAAACAAGGCCTCGCAGGCCAACCTTCCCTGGCCGATGCACTTGATTTGGAAGCCAAGGTTAACCTGGCCAAAGGAATCGTTCATGGGCTCAGTCTGACAAAGCAATGTGGTAAACTCATCCTGCTCTGCGGTCATGGTAGTGCGACAAGCAACAACCCTTACGCCTCAGGCCTGGACTGCGGTGCCTGCGGTGGCCACCCGGGAGATGCGAACGCACGCGTTGCCGCAACGCTCCTCAATGATTCGGAGGTTCGGAAGGGACTGGCCGAGGCAGGTATTGATCTTCCGCCACAAGCACACTTCATTGCTGGGCTTCACAATACCACCACCGATGAGGTCACCTTATTCGACTTGGAAAGTCTGCCGTCTTCGCATCGGGATGAACTAACAAAGCTTCAGCAAGGGCTCGCGCAGGCTGGGCTCTGGACTGCGGCCATTCGGGCAAAATCTCTCGGCGTGACGGATGCCGATAGTGTTGCCGCGGTCAAGTCGCGGAGTGCCGACTGGTCACAGGTGCGGCCCGAGTGGGGCTTGGCGGGCAATGCTGGATTTATCGTTGCCCCGAGAAGTTGGACACGTGCGAGCGATCTCGGCGGCAAGGCATTTCTGCACGAGTATGATCCGGCAGCAGATCCCGAAGGCAGCTTGCTGGAAGGCATTCTTGCTGGGCCGCTCGTGGTCGGTAGTTGGATCAACTTGCAGTATTATGCCTCGTCGGTGGACAACGCGCACTACGGCAGCGGTCATAAAGCGATACATAACGTTGTTGGTGGAATCGGCGTCGCCCTTGGCAACGAGAACGACCTGCGGCCCGGTCTGCCCCTGCAATCTGTGCATGATGGCAAAAAACTCGTTCATGAACCCGTTCGGCTCCATGCTATTGTGGCGGCCGACACCGCGACTCTCGATGCTATCCTTGAGCGTCAACCCATGCTCAAGCAACTTCTCGACAACCAATGGCTCCACCTCTATGCCCTAGGGACCGAAGGCGAACGGTTTATTCAGCGCCAATCAAACGGCGAATGGAAAGAGTCTAATGCACCGGGACGCTCAGTCCCGATTCAGTTCACCATGGCTTGAATCTGTCGATACAGATAAGAGGCTGTCCTGATCCGCGAGAGCAGAAAAGGATTTTCATAAAGCTCCTGCCGGGTCCGATTCCTGGCAGGAGCAATTTTTTTCTTCGCTGTTCTTAATGTTGGTGAATGAACGCAATTCGACGCCAGTTCAGTGGAAGGTTGGATATTTGCGAATTGCTTGTTTTTACTTTGCGTCTGAGGCTGACTGGTATTCCCGGGAAGTCTTCGGGAATGTAACGATGGTCCCTGTCCCACAATTATTCTGATGATGCGTTTTTTCCTGCTCATGGCAGTTTTTTGCTGGCTGACGTCGGTGCACATGCAGGCGGAAGTGCCCAGCGTGGAAACCAACTCGAACCAGACGCAATCTCCCCCGTTACGCGTCCTCGTTCTGTATTCCAATCAGCGCACGCTTCCCGCTAATCAAGACTTCCAGAATGGATTATGGGCTTCGCTCGAGGGAGCGATTAATACTCACCGGATTGAGTTATTCGAAGAATATCTGGAGATACATCGCTTGCCGCTGGAGGATGACGAGCCGATCATGGTGAGTTATTTGCGAGAACGCTATGCGGACCTGAAGCCCGATGTCGTAGTCTCCGTTGGGGGGCAGGCATTGGACTTTTCCAGCCATTGGATGGCAAACGTAATTCCAGAGGCGATCGAGATATTTGCCGCAGTTCGAGAAGATCAGCTGATGGCTGTCGAGCAGAACAAGCCGTTCGTTGGAGTGCTCAATGTCGTGCAGGTCGTCCCATTGCTGGAGGTAGCTTCCTCCATGTTGCCCGCAACCAAAGAGATAGTGCTGGTGGGAGGCAGTGCGCCTTATGATCGCGCGCTGATGAGGGTGGCTCGTCAGAATATCCAGGAAGCTTTCCCATGGGAGATCCGTGAGATTATCGCCGCCAGCCCCGATGCCATTGCTGCTGAGTTGTCCCAATTGAGTCCAGAGACCATCGTGCTTTACACAACGTTCTTTAAAGATTCTGCGGGTGTTACCTATATACCCAAGCGCGTGCTCGAGCGCATTAGCAAAGACTCTGCGGTCCCGATTTTTGCCCTCTTCGATACGATGCTTGGCTCTGGCGCGACAGGTATTGCCGCCACGCCATTCGATGAGCAAGGCCGCAGTCTTGGGAGTGTGCTGGAGCGAATTGCCCAAGGGGAGACGCCATCAGAGATAGGCTTGGTTTCGGCGTCCGCACCGCGATATCTCTTCGATGCGCGGGCGATGCGGCGCTACGGGATGGACCCCGGCGCGGTGCCAGACGAAGTAGAGATATTTTTCGAACAGCCCAGCCTCATTCAAGCGCATCCGGTCGCTTTCACCGTAGCGGTCGTAACCATTCTAGTGCAGGCGTCTCTCATCGCGGCGCTGTTGTGGACCCGATACCGGAAAAAACGCGCCGAGCAGCAGGCCTCGGAAATGGAGCGCTATTTTTCAACCGTTTTTCGGGAAAGCCCGAATCCGATGGCAGTAATCGAAGCGCCCAGCGGATTGTTACGGGACATCAACCCGGCCTGGGAAGCGCTTTATGGATTTAAGCGGGATGAAGTAATCGGAAGAAGTCCTGTAGAACTGGGCATCCTGCCCGATGAACAAGACCGCAGCCATTATGAAGACTTTATAGATAGAAGTAACAGTTTAAGTGGCTACGAAAGGCAGATCCGGACTGGAGGTGGCGATCTGCTGAATGTTGCGATTTATAGCAATGCCGTCGAAAAAAACGGCACGCGACTGCAGATTGTGACGACCATCGATATGAGCGACCGAGCCGAGGCTGATCGACTTCGCAACAATCTCGCACGCGACAACCGACTGGCCCAGCTTGGGCAAATATCCGCCTGGATCGCCCATGAAATCAATCAGCCTTTGGGGGCCATATTGAGCAATGCCGAGGCAGCCCTCATCTGTTTGTCCAAGGGGCCAGATAGCCGCGCTGAGCTTGAGGAAATTCTCAAGGACATCCGGTCTGAAGAACGTCGGGCTTCCCGGGTGGTTGAGCAAATCCGAAAGATGCTGGGGAAAAGCTCTGCTGACATGCGCGTATTGTCGGTTTCCGAGTATTTGGAAGAAGTGATGCGCATGGCAATGCCCCAAGCGACGCGGCAGGGAGTCGACCTCCGGCTGGATTTATCCGAACTCGGGGAAGCTTGCGTTCATGGGGATCGGGTGCTGCTCATGCAGGTCTTGTTAAATCTAATCTTCAACGCAATGGATGCGGTGGCCGTGCAGCCTCTGTCCGGCAGGCTAGTCTCGGTTGGGGGACGCATTTGGGAAGATCGCGGCGAATTAGAAATCGAGGTCAGCGATGAGGGGCCCGGGGTGCCAGCCGATAGAATGGATTCCATCTTCAATTACTATTATACCACGAAGGCTGAAGGAATGGGAGTCGGCCTGGCAATATCCCGTTTTATCATTGATGAGCACAAAGGCGCGCTTACCGTGGAAAATCGACAGAGTGGAGGGGCGTGTTTTCGCGTGCGGCTTCCTCTTTGCAAGAATGCATCATGAGTTTCAAGGAAGACAACGCAGCCATGGGCATCGTTTACCTGGTGGACGACGATGAATCGTTCCGGAAATCTATTGCCCGCCTGCTTAGGCTCTCGGAGTTTGATACCCGGGACTTTGCGTCGGTGGGAGATTTTCTGATCCAGTTCTCCCCAAGCAAACGCGGTTGCGTCCTGCTGGACATCCGCATGCCTGGCCCCGATGGGATGGAGCTATTCGAGCACCTGCGGCGAGAAAATATCGGCTTGCCGGTTATCTTTTTAACGGGACACGGAGACGTGCCAACGGCCGTAAGCGCGATCAAGCGGGGTGCTTTTGACTTTCTAACCAAGCCAGTCGAAAAGAAACGCTTGCTGGAGGCTGTGGGCAACGCGCTGGCGCATTCGGAATCCTCGGGTAAGGTGTTCGAACAGCGTGCGGAACTGCAAAAGCGTTTCCAGCAACTGACTCCCACTGAGAAGACAATCCTGAAGTTGGTTGTCGAAGGGCTTCCCAATAAGGCGATCGCAGATCAGGTTGGCAACGCCGAGCGCACGGTGAAACTTCACCGTGCAAGCTTGTCGAAGAAGCTCGGTGCAAATTGCACCGCCGATCTCGTTCGTTTCCATTTCGAGGCTGGGCTGGAGTAGTTGGCGGCAGGCTTTTCTGTTTCTTTTGGCAGCTCCCATAAGTCGCTCGAAAAGATCCGGCATGATTCGATGCACGGAAGGTGATGTATCTTTGCCGGGAGATTTTTTGCCCTTTGGTGCAAAGGCTAATACTCTTTAGCCCTATAGTTTTAATGCCCTTCACATGGTAAATTCAGCGATTTACGTCTAAAGCATACACACTATAATCGCATGAATAGAAAACTACTAGCTCTGGTCGCTTCCCTTGGGTGCACCTTTTGGGGAACATCCCTTGTCGCGCAAACCTCAACGGGAGAGTCGGCCAAGGCTGAAAAGCCCAACATTCTTTTGATCGTCTCCGATGACACTGGTTGGGGTGACCCCGGCGTGTATGGGGGCGGCGAAGGCCGCGGTATGCCAACCGCCACGCTCGACTCCATGGCGGATAACGGCATGACCTTTTTCTCATTCTATGGCCAACCGAGCTGCACGCCGGGCCGCGCCGCAATCCAAACCGGTCGCTTCCCGAACCGCAGTGGCATGACTACCGTGGCCTTCCAGGGGCAAGGCGGCGGACTCCCCGCTGCTGAATGGACTTTGGGTTCTATGTTGAAAGAAGCAGGCTACCAAACCTACTTCACGGGTAAGTGGCACCTCGGCGAGTCAGACTATGCGCTACCGAATGCACAGGGCTACGACGTGATGGAATACTGCTTCCTCTACCACCTCAATGCTTACACCTACACGGACCCGAGCTGGTTCCCGGACATGCCATCAGAGCTTCGCGATATGTTCAAGAAGGTGACCAAGGGCGCACTCAGCGGTAAGGCCGGTGAGGAGGCGAAGGAAGTCTTTAGCGTGTCGGGCGAGTATGTGAACACCCCGGACAAGGGCGTAGTAGGCATTCCCTACCTCGACGAATACGTTGAGAAGGCCGGCATCTCTTTCCTTGAGCAAGCAGCCAAGAACCCGCAGCAACCGTTCTTCATCAACATCAACTTCATGAAGAATCACCAGCCAAACCTTCCGCACCCGGACTTTGAGCACAAGTCGATCTCGAAGACGAAGTATGCTGATTCCGTGCTCGAGCTAGACACCCGTATTGGCAACGTCCTCGCGAAGCTCAAGGAGCTCGGCCTCGACAAGAACACACTCGTTTTCTACACAGTCGACAATGGTGCCTGGCAGGATGTTTATCCCGACAGCGGCTACACGCCATTCCGCAGCACCAAGGGAACGCTTCGTGAAGGCGGCAACCGTGTACCGGCGATTGCGCTTTGGCCTGGAAAGGTTCCTGAAGGCGTTCGCAACCACGAGATCGTTGGCGGAACTGATTTGATGGCGACCTTTGCTTCGCTTGCTGGGCACAGTCTCCCCAAGGAAGATCGTGACGGTAAGCCAATCGTTTTCGACAGCTACGACATGACTCCGGTCCTCATGGGCAAAGGCAAGAGCCCGCGTGACACCTGGTTCTACTTCTCGGAGAACGAGCTCAGCCCCGGCGCGACTCGTGTGGGTAATCTCAAGGCACTGTTCAACATCCGTGGTGATGACGGCGCTCAGACCGGTGGATTGGCCGTGGATACCAACCTCGGCTGGAAGGGTGCTGAGAAATACGTTGCGACCGTTCCGCAGATTTTTGACCTCTTGCAGGACCCACAGGAACGTTACGACCTCTTTATGACGAATTGGACTGAGCGGACTTGGGCTTTGCCAGCCTTCGCAATCGCCAACGAAAAGCTCATGAAGACCTATGTGGATTATCCGCCGCGCCCGGTTCAAAGTGAATCTTATGCGGGTCCGGTCACCCTATCGAACTACTTCAAATTTCAGCATATCCGCGATTCCTTGAAGAAGGATGGGATATCACTGCCGATGCCAACGGGGAACTAACTAACGCAAAAGCAGCTACAAAGTGGGTCGTCCAGGGGAGTGGGACGGCCCATTTTTAGCTCATCCTGAAGCATGATGATGAAAGCCATAACCAAGCCTTTGCTGGCAATGCTCGCCGTAATTTTGGTCAGCCCGGCGCTATTCTCTGATCCGCTTCCATCGTGGAACGAGACTGACGCGAAGCGCAGCATCATTGAGTTCGTTGAGAAAACAACGGATGCGAACTCACCTGCTTACGTGCCACCATCTAGTCGGATAGCCGTTTTTGACAACGACGGTACGTTATGGTCCGAGCAGCCGATGTATTTTCAGCTGTTCTTCATTTTTGATCGGGTGAAAAAACTGGCACCCCAACATCCTGAGTGGCAAACCAAAGAGCCATTCGCGTCGGTATTGAAGGGTGACTACGCAAATGCCCTGGCAGGCGGAGACCAGTCTATTATGGAATTGGTCTACGCAAGCTCCAGCGGCATGACTGGTGAGCAATATGCCAGCGAAGTTCGCGAGTGGATGAAAACCGCGAGGCATCCGAAGACAGACCTTCCTTACACTGACATGGTTTTTCAACCTATGCTGGAGCTACTCGCCTATCTTCGGGCAGAGGGGTATAAAACGTTTATTGTTTCGGGTGGCGGCGTTGATTTTATGCGCGTCTTTGCCGAAGAAGTTTACGGAGTCCCAGCAGAACAAGTTATCGGCAGTGAGTTGGAGGTTAAGTTCGAGATGCAGAACGGTGTCCCGGTGATCCTCAAGAATCCGAAGATCGATTACATCGATGACAAGACCGGCAAGCCTGTCGGGATTTATCAGCACATCGGTCGCCGTCCCGTTTTTGCAGCCGGCAACTCCGATGGGGATATTGAAATGCTGCAATACACCACGATTCCTCGAAACGAAGACGACGAGTCTGTTCGTTTCGCATTATTCGTTCATCATGATGATGCGACCCGCGAGTTTGCCTATGATCGCAAATCTCATTTCGGTGCCCTCGATAAAGGTCTCGATATCGCTTCCACAAACAGTTGGCTCGTCGTGAGCATGAAGAATGATTGGGCAAGGATTTATCCAATAACTGCTTCCATGCATTAGATTTCAGGATGAAGGCCTTTGGGGCTCCAATGTAGTCATCGGGATATCCGTCATGTTGCTACGATACCGTATACTTGCAGTACTGGGCGTTTGTTCTTCAATGATATGCTCGGTGTCTGCTCAGAATATGGGTATGGTTTTTAGCCCGGTAGTAGACCGTGGGTTGAACTCTATTGAGTATCGATATGGCTACCAACCTGAAGGTAACTCGTATGCTCAGCGCTTGCAGTACCAATATGGCCTTACTGACAGCTTGCTCCTCAAAGGACTTATTCAAGCCAATAGGAATGAGCAATCTAAGTTTAACTTTCAGTACGTGCGATTAGAGGCCATGTGGCAGTTCTTTGAAGAGGACGTTGAGGGATGGGCAAGTGCGATGAGGTTCTCGTTGCAAATTCCCGAAGACGATGTCTCAGCATATCGAGCCGGGGTAGCTTGGTCAGGGCTTTATAATATAGATGAGAATTGGCAATTTCGATTAAATGCTCTCATTAAAAAGGAATTTGGCGCAAATCAGCAATCTGGGCTTTTTCCCGGTGTTCGGACTCAAATTAGACGTAAAATCTCGCCTCGTATAGACCTTAGTTTGGATTACTTTGGCGGTCACAATAACATCACACTTTTTCGGAATTTTGATTCCAGCCAGCACCAGATCGGGCCGCTTGTAGAGTTGAAGATAAATGACCACTGGAAAGTGGATTCTGGCGTCCTATTCGGAGTTTCCAGTGCGAGCGCCGATGTATCTTTCCGGTTTAATTTAGCGTGGAGCTTTTAGGTTTCACACATACAGATACCGGCTGGAATGGCACGGGTAATGGAAATTTGAAAACTTCCCGCTGCATCCGATTGACCTTGATTGCAGATCAACTTCTTCCTGAGTGTGCCTAACGTCGCAGATCGAATAAAATTTAGTCGTCAATAAAGTCCTCCCAACTGGGATGGCTTAGAAAAGTTCTGCTGGAACCGATCGGGATCGCGAGACTGATTGTAGGTCAATGGCTTATGGGATGTATTTTTTGTTTTGTAAGCGTTTTTCCCGATATTGGTGGTCAGCGGCTCGGAATTACCAAACTAATCCCCAATGCTCAACATTTAGGTCCAGTTGGTAATCCACAGAAACCGAGATCCAGCCGCTCTATCATTACCGGACAGGCACATTATGGCACTGTAGGCATGGGGTAAAGCCATCGAGCAACTCTCGAAAGTTGAATCTATTCTACCAATTGCAGCAGGCCTGGGGGTTTGAGTCTTTCGTCGAATTACTTCGACAATGGCGATTCCTTCAAATATACAGTGAATAAAGAGGCAAACATCTAAAAATTAGTAACCCACTTTTAGTCGATTAGATTTCACAAGTCATTGTTCTAATTTGCTGTATTAACACAATGACATCCGTACCCAGATAAGGGTGCACAATTATATTGTGAAATGATTAATTTTGAACAGGCCTCATCGTTGTCCCTCGGGAGGTACATAAAGGTTATTGTGGCTCTGGATATTCTTCCTTCCCGAGGCTTTTTCAAGAAATTGAGGAAACGGAGTACCATAAGAAATGCGGGCTGGATAGCCATTGGCTCAGGAGCCGATTATCGGTATTATGAATCACACTCGGGATCCGCCAAGCCGAGATTATCTGATCTGAATTTAGATCAGTTGAAGGTGAAAATCACTGCCTACCTTGAGGGGAGGAAGTATGATTAGCTCCAATTTCCCTAGTTTTCTGAAAAGCAGCAAAGTTCGTCTAGTTGCATTACTGTTGTGCGTAACTTTTAACGGGTTAGTGGCTCAAACGGCCCCAAGCAGCGAACCTATTCCCAAGAGCAGGCAGGTAATTCTTAGCAGCAGTGTTTACAATCGACCGACTTGGACTCCGAGTGAAGAACAAACGGATTTAGCGTTGGTTGCCATATACGAATATCTCGATGCTAGTTTGGAAGAGCCAATGGCGAGCGTTCGGTTTTCGAATGCGATGAAAGTTAAGTATATTAAGGAGCACATGGATGAGTTTGCCGTACAATTCCAAGGTGTGGGTTATGGCGACAGGCGGGTGATTTGGTGTAATTTCTTTCCGGTTGAAGAACATCCTGATTGGAAGGTGGATACCGTGCATGGGCCAAGAGAAAGTGAAGCACTCTATTGGAATATCGTGTTTAACCCAGACGAGAACGCTTGTCGTGAGTTTTCATACACTTGGGTGAAACTTTAACGAGATTCTCGATGCCGGTTTAGGCTAGGAATGGTGTTTCTCCTGAGGAGGTAAAACCGTCATCTACCCAGCTCCTTCCGGTGGGCTGGTAGATAAATGGAAGATGACTTTGATGACCTGCCAGAGTGCGCCCAATATTCTGTCGCCTCAGCATGCTTGGATATCCGCTCGGACTATCTCGCGACCACAGCCGATAGCCCATCATTCGGCTTTCTCAGTCGCGCTACGGCTAGGTCTTTTACTTTTTACCTATGAACTGCTTTATCGCTTTAAACTGTCAATATTCCAAACCTCTCCGGGACTGCCTTTACAGAACGCCATCCGCAATTGGATTGATCAACGACACACCAATCAGTCACAAGATCGCGTTCGCTGGTTAATGGGACTTAGCCAAGCATTTACTGGTCTCTCCACTATCAGCGTCGAGATGACCCGGGTGTATTGCTCTCGCTGACAACCATTGGTTTGAGCTCAGGCATTGCCTGGATTATGCAGTGTTCATAGCGGAATGCGCGCGCACGCTGGGACTGGTGTTACGCTTTGTCAGCGGCTATTCTTTTGAATCCTCCGTTGATGGATCTTCATCGGGAGATATGCACGCTTGAGAGCAGGTTTTCCACGAGCCGGATGGAGGGGCTTAGGCCCGACCCGTGGGATATATGCTTAGAACAGCAGGAACTAATTGCTTGCTTTCTGGTCTATCCCTGCAAGGCTATTAACTGTAACGCAGTGAATACTGCAGGAAGCCGGTCAATAAGAAAATGTGCGGTAACCATCCCTGACCGGCCTAGAATCGATGAAAGTTTTGCCAGGGTAATCTAGCTCATCGAACACGGCAAAATGCCATCTAATATGTAACTTCACTCACGCCGGCTTATCCGGGATCGGATAACCTTGTGAGGTAAATTTTTAAGCCCGAGGATCAACTTTCCTCTGGAAAACAAACCCGGGCATTCTGTCATTTGGCCTGGTTATGTCGTATCAGTAACAAATGACACAGAAAGTAAGAGATAATGGATATTTTCGTAGGCAATCTGTCTTATGAAGTAAATGAAAGCGCTATTGAAGAGGCATTTGCTGCTCATGGCGGTGTTAGCAGGGTCAAGCTTGTGCTCGACCGTGACACTGGCCGATCGCGCGGCATCGCATTTGTCACTATGGACGATTTCAATGAAGCGCAGGCCGCCATTAAGGCACTGGATGGGCAGGAACTCGGCGGTCGTGAGATGAAGGTTAACCAAGCGCGAGAACGTGAATCCCAAGGCCCACGTCAAGGCGGTGGCAACTTCAGCCGTAATAGCGGCGGAGGAGGACATCGCGGTCGTGATCGCTACTAACCCGCAAAGAGAAAACACTTCGAAGCCGTCACCGGAATGTTCCGGTGGCGGTCTTGAGGAATCGCCACGCACTGGCAAAGAACTGATATTGGCGACCAAGGCATTCGCGTGCGAAAACCGCGTGCGCAGCTGGTGGGAAGTGTTATTCACGCTTGCTTTATTTGGCGTCGCCTTCCTGGGGACTTTAGCTCCGTGGGTATGGCCTCTGCGGCTGGCTTGCAGCATCTTATGCAGTTTGCTGATGGTGCGCACGTTTGTCATCTTTCACGATCACCAACATCACGCGATTTTGGATAACTCATTTATCGCAGATTTTCTGATGCGTTTCATTGGCATCCTGGCGCTGACTCCAAGCAGCATCTGGAAAAGCTCGCACAACTACCACCATAACCATAACTCCAAGCTGCTTTGTGCCCGGATTGGCTCTTTTCCCATCATGACGCGTCAGCATTACGCGAAAGCCAGTTTCTCTGTACGGTTTAAGTATCGATTCATGCGGCACCCGCTGACCATGATGTTTGGCTATATAACCGTGTTCTTAATTGGCATGTCAGTTTCATCCTTCATGGAGAATCCAAGAAAGAATCTGGATGGGTTTTTGGCAGTGGTGCTGCATCTTGCATTTGCAGCGACTTTATACATTTTCGGCGGCTTTTCCGCGCTATTCTTTACTCTGCTTCTACCTTACTCTTTGGCTATGGCTTTAGGCACCTATCTATTTTACGTGCAGCATAATTTCCCGGGAGTGATTTTTCGTGATTCGAAAGGCTGGACCTACGAGGGAGCCGCCTTGGATTCGTCCAGCTTTCTGAGAATGCCTATGATCATGCATTGGTTTACCGCCAACATCGGCTACCACCATATTCATCACTTGAACTCCAGGATTCCTTTCTATCGATTGCCCGAAGCAATGCGCGCAATTCCGGAACTTCGAAATCCTAAAAGCTCAAGTCTTCGTCCGTTCGATATTTGGTCCTGTCTTCGCCTTACTGTCTGGGATGTCGAAGGCCAACGCATGATCCCAGCCTAAACTCGTATAGAGCAAGCGCAGGCATGCAATGATTGAGAATCAATTTATCGAAGAGCTTCTATCGAAGATCCGAAACGATTCTGCTGAATTGAATCTGCACGATTTGGAGATTCATGTCGGCTCAGGCTCACAAATTGCCATGAATATGGCATCAACCATCGAGATCGGAAATGCAGGCATCTACCTCAAGGTCTACCAGCGCCAGGGGAACGCTCTTCCGCCGGAAATCGATGATCTATTCCAAAGCCGTGAGGGAACTCCTGTCAGATTAGCCCAAACTGATATCATCTGGGCAAAGGCCATCACTGATGATGGGCTGGAGCTTCAACTGGACGGCATTGTGCCATTGCCCTCGGAAAGGACCACGAACACCTTTACGAGTACGCTTCGTCTACGTTTTAAGCGGATAAACGTACTTCCAACTGGCTTTGACGATCAGACATATCAGCAAATCAACCAGATGCGCCGCCATGCTAATGATGAAGACGTTTCTGGCATAGAGTCATCTGAAGAGGAAAGGGGCCTCAGAGGCGAGCACGTGCTCTTTGGAATTCTACCAAGGGTGAAACTTAAAATTGCTAATCGTGGCGTTGATACCGTAACCACGCATCCCTTTCGGGGAGAGCTCAGTCACGGCGTCCTCAATTGCTTTACTGGCGAGCTCCTTGGTGGGGAATTTTGCCTCGAAGCCAAAGATGAAGATCTATGGGTGTATTATCGAAAGTGTATACGGGAAGGCGATCCGGTGCCCGGCAAAGTCTTCGATGGTATCCTTGACGCAATTGCATTCACCCATGGGTGCCATCCACATCTCTTTTATCGACAAGAACGCATTGAGGGAAGATTGGTGGAGCGTTGGTGCGCGCCCCGTGGCGAACTCAACAGAAACCCCTTGGCACCCATGTCGAGTGGACGCCTGCACCGCCTGGAAGATGGTCGACATCTTTTTAACTGTGCCGTAGAATTCTTCTCCTCCGACTCAGAGGATGCTCAAGCCTGTTCGCGTGCACTATGGCTAATGCGAGAAGCATGTCGGGAAAACATGGCGCACGAAGTGAGCATTCTCAGTTTATGCAGCATCCTGGAAGGTTTACTTGCTCCATACAGCGGACAAACATGGGGAGATGGATCACCGAAATTGGGGACAGCGGAGGGGTGGCAAGCGGCCATCGTCGCAATTGGCCTCGATTGGAATAACTGCTTTGCAGATGTCTGGCGCAGTTCCCATGATTTTCGCAACAACATGGCGCATGGTTTCCGCATCACGCCCAATACCGGGAACGCTGATGATATCCTCAACGCCTACTCCAGGATTTCTGCGGGCATATACATTACCATTGCCCAAAAAATGAATTTTCAGGGCACGATGGAAAAGTCTCTGATCGAAGGCCGAGACACCGTTTCTTTGTCCTAGGTAGTGTCTGGAAAAGAACCTCACCTTAGACTTGAGTCTTGGTCATTTCAGAACGAAATCCTACTGCTACTAGGTTTGATAGCGCCAGTGCATTGAGTGCAGTCTTGGAGACGAATGATTTAGCATCTACCCACTCTTGGTCTTTCTCGCCATCAGACGAGCGAACGGAGCAATGACAATTTTCGCCACATGGTCCGAGGCCATCAAGCGTCGGAAAATGTTGCCAGAGAACATTGCCGTCGCTTAATCCGCCCCGTGTCATGGACGCAACTGGCACTCCAAGCTCAGCCCCTGCTGTCTGCCAAACCTTAAGCAATTCCTGCGACTTCGGATTGGGCGGCCAAGGCGGATCTACGCTCAGTAAGTGTGTGGAAATACGGCTTCCATCACGAGTACTTTCCAAAGCAAGAATCTTGGCTAATGCCTCATCAAAGATGTCATTTTCAAAGGCGCGTATTTCCAACTGTGCGCTCGCATGGTGTGGCACTCGATTGGTGACTGTGCCGCCTTCGATCACGCCAACATTCACCGTTAAGTTGGCGGCATAATTAGTCAGTTGGGACACTTCCTGAACGATCTCGGCAAGGGCAACAATAGCGTTTGCTCCCTGTTGATGCGCGGAGCCGGCGTGTGCACTACGGCCTTCAACATCGATACGAATGACCGCGCGTCCTTTTCGCGCGTCCACTAGTAGTGGCTGCGCGGGTGAGCCGCCGTCAGCCTCAAAAATCAAGCAGGCGCGCGTATTCGCTGGCAGGAGTCTTTGACACGTTTCGCCGAAATCATCGGAGTCCACTTCTTCACAGGCATTGGCGAGAACCATCCAGTTAACGCTTTCGAACAATGATGCTGCCTCCTCGCGCAGGACTTTCAGTAGCAGATAAATAGCCGCCGTACCTCCCTTGATATCATTCGCTCCGGGTCCGTAAATCCGGTCTCCTTCCACGCGCCAGGAAAAGTTATTTTCCCGCTCTTCAGATTCTGAAAACACGGTATCCAAATGGGTAAGCAACGCGATGGTGGGTGCCTGTGGAGCCACTGGACGCCGTAGCACCAGATGACTCCCATGCTCAGGATTCTTTGTTGGGATAAATTCTGGAATGAAGCCGAACGTTGTAAAGTGTTCAGCCATGCATTCGCCGACTGCTTGCACGCCAGAAATATTCGTTGTGAGACTGTTGATGTCCATCATTCGTCGAAGAAATTCCAGTGTCTCGGCTAAATGCCGCTCGCTTGCTGTCCTGAATGCTGTCACGCTCATTCCATATCTTTTATCCGAACGCAACAGGCAGTCGACGCTAATCCGGGTCGCAGGGAAATCACCCATGTCGTTTCAAGAGGATGACATATTCACAATCCTCTTAGCACATGGAAATATTACCAAGCATTCATCGGCCCGATCTCGATTTATCGGTTCGTATCGGTTGCGAAATCGTCTACGAAGCCAGCGTTCCGACTCCGGCGCTGATCACGATAAAACCACGCCAAGCTGCGCACCAGGCGATTCGCCAGGA
This sequence comes from Cerasicoccus sp. TK19100, assembly GCF_027257155.1. NCBI lineage: Bacteria > Pseudomonadati > Verrucomicrobiota > Opitutia > Puniceicoccales > Cerasicoccaceae > Cerasicoccus > Cerasicoccus fimbriatus. The sequence continues at coordinate 380,503 of NZ_JAPWDU010000004.1, read as the reverse complement.
AAGCACGACTTTCGAACCAATCCTGCAAGCCACTGAATTTGAAGACGACCATGAGAACATTGTCTATCGCATCATCTTACAACCGGGCACCAATACGCTCCGTTATGATGCAATCGCCACCGTTCCTGGTTTTCGTGAAGATTTTGCCTGGGTCGATGATCCCTATCCCCCGCATCTTCTTCCAGCTTCAGTCTTACGCTACACGATGCCGAGCCGCTATTGTGATTCGGACAAGCTAATGAATTTTGCATGGCAGCAGTTTGGACATGTGCCGCACGGGCTCGCCCGCATCAATGCAATCTGTTATTGGATCAACCAGAATATCGAATATCGAACCGGCTCTGGCAGTCCGAATATATCGGCATACGACGTCATCCAGCGTGGCTTCGGCGTGTGCCGCGACTTGGCGCATTGCGCAGTGGCGCTCTGCCGCACTTTTAATTTGCCCGCCCGATATGTTAGCGGCTTTGTGCCGGATATTGGCTGCATCGACCCAGGCACGCCAATGGACTTCCATGCCTATCTGGAAGTGTATATGGGAGGACGCTGGCAGACCTTTGATGCCCGTTTCCTTGGGCCGCGTACGGGCCGTGTGCGAATTTGTGCGGGATACGATGCGGTCAACTGCGCGTTCTCTACGTTGTATGGTGCCGTCAACCTGACGCAGTTTAATGTCTGGTCATACCAGATTGATCCAAGCCAAGTTAAAGTAGGTGACCCGATCGATCTAACCAAGCGGTTATGCGGGACCGATGAGATTCGTCGGCCCGCAAAAACGATGACGTACAATCAGGATATCAATTATGGTTTCGGATACCGGCAGGATGGCGTCTAGTTTCCATTATTTCTTTTTTGGGGTAATCGCAGGGGCTTTTTTGCTATCGATGATACGCTGTTTTTCTTTGGCAATAGCCGCATCTTTGCCCTGCTTTTGGTTTTGATTCTTCTGTTTTGATTTTGGTGATTTATCGCCCATGTCTACAGTGATTTTTGGATTTATGGTTCCAAGGTTAATCCTCGAACCGAAAATGGATTGGCTACTTTTTTCCGTTAAGGTGATTTATTCGAGTCGGTTGCATTCGCCATCACTGGCCAAGGGGTTGGGATGCGTCACACCTAGGATTAGATACACAGATCCGAAATTGCTCCTTGCCGGATTCCCAATCCGTGCTGAACGCAAAGAACATCTGTGTTTCTGATATTCAGTAAGTCTGCGGTTCGACGATAGGCGCGAAGGTCTTTTTCTTGAATCTGAAAACGAACCTCATCCGTGTAGTCATCGCTAGGAGTTTTCTCCGTAACTGCGCCGACGCAGCAATCGGCTTTGGGCAAGGCGTTTGCGATTGACCGATAATGGCTGCGGCTAAAGGTCTCAATGCCACACATCCACGGCAGATAGTTTCCCTGGGAAGCGATCCTTTGTCGACCAATGCGGGCGCTCAAACACGCCCTTTAATAAATAATGTCATGGTTTAGTGAAAGGCCAATGATTGGCTTTCACAACCAAAATCGCGACATGAGGTTAAATCGCTCACCTGAATCAGATGTTGCGTAGCGTTAGAGCTCTTACCTCAGCGCCAGGCATTGAATTTTTGGATAAAAACAACACATTAAATTTTATCCGTAATCAGTGGCTTAAAATGGTGGAGCCGATCGGGATCGAACCGACGACCTCTTGCATGCCATGCAAGCGCTCTTCCAACTGAGCTACGGCCCCTTAAGCAAAGCGCATAAAAATGACGGAGGCGGAGCAATCGTCAAGGGCAAAAAATGGCTTTGCGCTTAGAAAATTTATTGAGAGTCGGCCGCTGGTTGCTCGGGCTGATTGAGCTCGGCGGGGTCGATCTTGACGGAGTCCTTCCAGAGCTGTTCCAGGCGGTAGTTATCGCGCATTTCGGGCGTGAAAATGTGGACCATGAAGTCGAAGGCGTCGACGACCTGCCAGCCGCTGTCATCGCCGGTTTCGGCACCAACCACGTGGCTTTTGGCGTCCTTCAGGGTGCGCTCGACTGCGCCGCGCAAGGCCTTCAGGTGTGGCTGGGAATTGCCGGAAGCCAGCACCAGGTAGTCGGTGACCGTCGAGATGCCGCGCACGTCGAGGATTTTCAGGTCGATGGCTTTTTTGTCGTCCAGGGCCTCACAGCAAAGCGCCATCAGGGCGCGTGGTTCAGGCTTCTGCTTCGTCGTATCGGTGGTCGGCATAAATTTTCGTTTTATCGGCAATAAAGTTGTTTGGTAGTCATATAATCTGCCACCGCGGGCGGCAAGAAAAAGTCAACCGAGGCTCCGGAGGCGGCGCGTTCGCGTATTTCGGTCGAGCTCAGCTCCAGTTGACGGGCGCTGATCCATTGGATGGCGTCGGTGGGGATGCTGGCGGGGATTTCGGCGTTAAAACCGGGGCGCCGCAAGCAAAGAAATGTCGCCAGCGAAAGCAGCTCGTCGATGTCGCGCCATTGATCGAGCTGCGCAACCTGATCGGCACCGATGATCCAAAATAGCTGGTCGTCAGGCCAACGTGCTTTTAGCCGGCGCACGGTGTCGATGGTGTAGCTGACACCGCCGCGCTCGATCTCGTCGCCCAGGACGGCAAACGCTGGTTGCGCGGCGATGGCGAGCTCGATCATTTTCAGGCGGTCTGCTGCATTGGCTCCGGGGGCACCGTTGGACTTGAGCGGTGCCTGCGCGGCGGGCACAAATGCGATGCGGTCCAGTTGGGCGAGGTCCAGCGCATCCTGGGCATGCAGCAGGTGCCCATGATGGATGGGATCAAAACTGCCGCCAAAGAGACCGATACGCATGCCGCCTACTGAGGCACCATCAGGCCAGGAATGCAACACCGTCTTGTGGGTTCTCCAGGGATGCGGTTAATGGGGTGTTGGTGACGCCGAAGTGGGCAAGTTGCGACGCGGGGCAGGTGTTTCACGGGCGACGGTCATTTGAGAAGTCGGTGAATCATATCCATTTGGCGGTGGTTGGCGTAGGTTCTAATGCTTTGCGACGAGAGAGTATATTAATTCATTGACTGGAAGTCTTTGGGCCTGCTTTTTGCTCCTTAGGATCAAAACACGATGAAGAAGCTATTACTACTCACTCTGGGCATCACTTCCTTTTCAACATGCGCATTCGGGGCGCTTACCTTGGACTTTTCCCAAGTTGGGCCGGATGTTCACATCACCGCTACTGGCACGCTTGACGTGACCGGATTGACGCTCGTCGATGACAACTATGGCGGCTCGCCTACTGGTGCATTTACAAATTCCATTGCAGAGGCTCAAGCAGCTGGTATGGCCCGTCCAGGAGATGATTACTATACTTTGCCAATAGCACTGCCGATCTTTTCATTTGTTGATAATTATAGTTATGTTGGAACTGCTGGTATCAGTGATTCTTTCTTTTATTTTTATGAGCAGGCGCTATCTCAGACTACTATCTTTGTACCAGATGGCTTTACTTCCGGGCCGATCAATAGTCTTGTGGTGCTTCCCAACGTCGATCTCACCACGATGAATGTTTTGCCATTCAGTGGGCTTTCATGGGGGGCTGGCCCGGGGCAAAGCTTGAGTGTTACGTCGTCCTCCGCCATTCCGGAAACCTCGACTTACTTGGCAATGTTTGGTTTCGCAGCGTTAGGTGTGTTCATCTGGCGACGGCGCAAAATCAACTGCCAGCGTTCCAAGGCTACGGCGATTTGCCGTTGATTCGAAGTAGGGCGGCAGCGGCACTTCAATTCACTTGAAGGTCGGTTGGCCTCAGGTAGCCTATGGGAAATGCTCATGCCTCAACCGCTGTTGCATGCGTTTAGGCACGGGCATTCACGCACAATCCCTCTGGGGAAACAGAGCGTAAGCCCGGAGGTTTCGTGATGTTAACCCCCGGTATTGTCTGCCGAAGCGTCGGCGACGCTTCATGGGAGTGTCGGCGACACTTCGAGTGACAGTCGGCGACGCTTGGGGCCGCAGTCGGCGATACTTGATGCGCCGGAAGTTGGTATGTTTAAGGTGAAACCCAAGGCATCAGGGCCTTGCTAACGAAGTTAGTTCTTCGGTGAGAATCCTGCCAGATTCCGGGCTACGGGGCAAGGCTTTGGCGTGAAAATTAACCGCGTTTTTCGCAATTAATCACTCGGCAGCGAACCCGAGAACGGTGAGGCGACTTCCTTGCGCTGGAGCAGGCGGGTGATCCAGCCGTAGCGTGGCGCGAAGAGCCAGGCAGCGATGAAGAACAGCCCGGTGGTGACCGCCATCATGCCCGAGGTGGTCGTGGCGCTGTAGCCCATCAACGGCGGCAGGACGATGGCCAGCAGGTGACCAATCCCAGCAGACAAGGCCCCAATGATTGCGCTGAGCAGCAGCATGAGGCCGAGCCGGTCGGTGAGCAGGTGTGCGGTGGCGGCGGGGGTGATCAACATCGCGATCACGATGATGCTGCCCACGACTTCAAACGCCGCGACGGTGGTAATGGCCACCTGGGTCATCAGCAGGTAGTGCATCAGCTGCGCGTTGATGCCCTGTGTGGTAGCCAGCTCCGGGTCGAAAGAGCTGATCTTCAGCTCCTTGAAAAAGGCAATGGTGATCAGCAGGTTCAGCAAGGTCACGGCTCCCAGCACGACAGCGGCGCGGGGTACTTCGATCAGGGTCTCGCCGAGGGTGAACTCCCACGCGACGTCGAGTGTGGTCCACTCGATGTTGCCATAGAGTACGCAGCTCGGATCGAGGTCCACGTGGTCGGCGGCTTGCACGATGAGGAGTAAGCCCATGGCAAAAAGCGTCGTGAACACGATGCCCATGGAGGCACCCCGGTCGACTTTGCCGAGGGTACTGATCCACTGCGTGAAGACCGCAGTTAATACCCCGACCACCGCTGCACCGATAAACATTGTAAAGCTCGCCCGGGCACCGGTGACGAGGAACGCGACCGCGAGGCCGGGCAGGACGGCGTGGCTGATCGCGTCGCCCATCATGCTCATGCCGCGCAGCAGCAGGAAGCAGCCTGGCAATGCGCAGGCAATCGCCGCCAGTGCGCCGATAATGACCATCCAGGTGTCATCGATAATCCAGGTCATGCGGGGCCTCCGGTTTCGGGCTGGGCAATGTGGTGGGGGCTCTCGGGGATGCCGAGCAGGTCGAGTCTTTCCTCGAGTTCGCGAACCATGTCTGGGCTCAGCACATGCTCGACGGAATCGGCGTCGCGGTCCACGTGGCTCGCGGCGATGTCAGCATGGGTGATCAGGAAAATTTCCCACAGCCGGTGGTTGCGGGTGATGCGCGCGGCCTCGCCAAAGCCGGCCTCGGACAGGCGGATCGTTTGGCCGCCTAGTTGGTCGATGTGGTCTTCGCGGTCGGCTTGGCGCAGGAGCCTGCGCACGTCTTTGGGCGACCAGGTGCGGTGCTGGATGAGCGTTTCTATCGGGATGGCGACGTTGCTCGGCTCTTTACTTTCCTGGAGGCAGAGTGATTCCTGGATTTCATACACGGCGCGGAGCAGATGCTGTCTGCCAATCTTTCGCTTGAGCCGATACATGGAAAGCCAGCGCCGGGTGACGCCGCGTGCGCTGCCAAAGAACATGCTCACGACAAAGATCGCCGCCGCGACCAGCACGATCACCGCGCCGGCCGGCAGGCGCGGCAGCAGGGCACTCAGCGTGGCACCACACCAGCCGCTAACGCCGCCAATGACGGCGGACAGAATCAGCATCGTGCGCAGATCATTCGTCCAAAAGCGCGCCGCCGCCGCGGGTGTGATTAAAAAGGCAATGATCAGGATCAGCCCGACGGCCTGCAGCCCGACGACGGTGACCAGTGTGACCAGCGCAAGCAGAATCACGTCGAGCCCGTGGATGGGCCAGCCTTGGCTACGGCCAAAGCCTTCATCGAAGCAGAGCAGGGTGAGCTCTTTTAAAAGCAGCAGCGAGCACAGCAGCGCGACGGCCGCCACGCCGCCGAGCAGCCACGCGTCCTGCGCGCCCATGGAGGCGGTCTTGCCGTAGATGAACGATTCCAAGCCGGCGGCGCTGTAGCCCGGGACTTCCTGCGCCATTTGCAGGAAGACGGCACCCAGGCCAAAGAACACGCTCAGCACGATGCCCATTGCGGCGTCGTCCTTGATGCGGGAGGTGTTGCGGATCATCAGCACGAGCACGACGCCGAGCACCCCGGTAACAGTCGCCCCGAGGAGGAGTGCGGGCAGACTCTTGCCCGGCAGGCCCATGGCGGTGAGCACGATGAAGGCGATGCCAATGCCGGGCAGGCAGGCGTGGGAGAGCGCATCGCCCATGAGCGAGCGTTTGCGCAACAGCAGGAAGCACCCGACCAGCCCCGAGGCGAGGCCAAGGATCATGGTGCTGACCACGACGATGCGCGTGTTGTGGTCCTGCACGGTGAGCACGCGCCAGAGCACCTCCCACGTCGGCCAATCGAAGCCAGTGTCGTGGAGGCCGGAAAGTTCGGCTAGCGGAAAGGGGATCATTGAGCGGGCGAGGTCATCCGCGCTTAATCTGGCTCAGGGCATGGCCAGCCTCGGCGAGCAGGGTCAGCTTGCCGCCGTAGGTGCGGTGGAGGTTCTCCGCAGTGAAGACTTCTTCCGTCGGTCCTGCGGCGACCACGCGCATGTTGAGCAGGATGACGTAGTCGAAGTATTGTGTGACAGTTGCCAGGTCGTGGTGCACGACGAGCGTCGTCTTGCCCTGTGTTTTCAGATCCTTGAGCAAGGTGACGATGGCGCGCTCGGTGGCGGCGTCGACGGCTGCAAAGGGCTCGTCCATGAAATACAAGGTCGCGTCCTGCGCCAGTGCACGGGCGAGGAAAACGCGCTGCTGCTGGCCGCCGGAAAGCTGGTTGATCTGACGGTCGGCCAAGTGTGCTACGCCGACGCGCTCCAGGGCGGCGCGGGCGATGTCCTTGTGCTGCTTGCGGACGGTTTTAAACCAACCGATGTCGCGGTAAAGGCCCATAGTGACGACGTCCAGCGCGCTGACGGGGAAGTCCCAGTCGACGCTTTCGCGTTGCGGCACGTAGCCCACCACGCTGCGCTGGCGCTTGTAGGGTTGGCCGTAAATTTGAACCACGCCCGATGCCTTGGGTGTCAGGTCGAGGCATGCCTTGATGAGGGTGCTCTTGCCGGCACCATTGGGGCCGACGATGCCGACGAGCTTGCCTTCGGGGATGTCGAGGTCGATGTCCCACAGGACCGGCTTGCGGTGGTAGGCCACGGTGAGGTCGTGGATGGAGAGCGGCGCCCGCGGCGAATGGTCGTCCTCGCGGAGCGGGAGCGTCGTCTTCGGCTTTTTATGAAAAATCAAGTCGGGCATGGTCATTTATAATTTATAGCATTTTCCGCTCCATTCAATGGGCGTCGCTGAGTTTGCCGTTCATGCCCTTGGCGGGGGCTTCGCCGCCGAGGGCGTTGGCGATGGTGGTCGCGTTGTGGTCGATCATGCCGATGTAGGTGCCCTCATAAGTGCCGGCCGGGCCCATGGCGTCGGAGAAAAGTTCGCCGCCGATCTTGAGCGTGTGGCCTTTGGCTTTGGCACCTTCGATGAGGGCGCGGACGTTCTTATCGCTTACTGACGACTCGATGAACACGGCGGGAATCTGGTTCTCCACGAGAAAGGTGACCAGCAGCTCGATGTCGCGCACGCCCGCTTCGGACTCGGTGCTGAGCCCCTGAACGCCGCGCACTTCGATACCGTAGGCGCGGCCCAGGTAATTGAACGCATCGTGCGCGGTGACGAGGTAACGCTGGTTCTCGGGGATGCTGGCAATGACTTCGCGGGCGTAGTTGTCGAGCGTCTCCAGTTCGGCGGCGTAGGTGCGCGCGTTGGACTGGTAGTAGCTGGCGTTCTTTGGGTCGAACTCCGACAAGGACTTGGCGACAACGAAGGTTGCGGAAATCCAGCCCCGCACGTCCATCCACACATGCGGATCGTAGTGCTCGGATTCGTCGCTGAGGACATAGTCGCTGTCATCATCGATCCCCTCGGTGACGGCGTAAACCGGCTGGCCGCGGCGGGCGAGCTTGGTCAGAACGTCGGCCATTTTGCCTTCGAGCATCAGGCCGTTGTAAAAGATGATGTCGGCGCGCTTGAGGGCGATCAAGTCGGCGCGGGTGGGCTTGTAGAGGTGCGGGTCGATGCCTTCGCCGATCAGGCCTTCGACACGGGCTTTGTCGCCCGCAACGTTGCGCACGATGTCGGTGATCATACCGACGGTGGTGACGATTTCATACGGGTAACTTTTGGGCTCGGCTTGAGCGGTAAGGGCGGCGCAACAGGCCGCGAACAGTAGGCTAATTTTCAGGATGTATTTTCTCATGGCGTAGATTTAAAAAACGATGGCGCAGCGGGCCCCCAGGACGAGGGCGTTGTCGTGGCTGTAGTGCGGATTGATGATGTATTGCAGATCGGGCTGGAGGGAGCACCACTGCGCGAGGGCCACGCTGTAGGTGGCCTCGATAATGGTCTCACTGCTCGTGACTGCGGTGCCGCCCGCGCGAGTGGCGTTCAGATAATCATCACCAAACCACGTTTGCGAACAGCCGATGCCGAGTGCATCGTTCTCGAAGCAGATACTTTGCATTGCAAAGCCTCCGTCGACATAGGCCGTCACGGTGGCAACGTCGTCATCGGGTGAGGCACCGCCGCGCAGGAAAACCGACAGGCCGGGATGCCCGCCTTGCGGCTTGAGGAATTGGTGGTCGATCACGCCATAAACGGCCCCCAGGCCACGCTCGGTCGCGCCGGTGTTGAAGTCGGTAAACTCGCTGGTGGCGTAGTAGCCGCCGAGCTTGAAGACGCCGCTGCCCAGCAGCTCGTAGTCGATCGCGGTTTCGGCAAACCAGGCCCAGCCTACGCTGCCGCCGGTGCGCCACTTGAAGCCGTGGTTGTTGGATTGGTTGGGGCCGGCGTCGCCTGCGTAGATCGCCGTTTGAAAGCGGATATTTTCCACTGCCTCGACTGACACAAAGGCACCCGGCGCAGCCAGTGGGTAGATCGGGGCGGCGATGTTGCCGGACTCCAGGCTCAGCGGGCCAAAGGCGGAGTTGACGAACAACAGCGAGCTGTCGGCGACCATAAAGTCGTCGTCCGCCGCGATCTGGCCCAGCTTGATGAATAGCTTGTCGTCGAGCAGGCTTTGGCCGACGTAAATGTTGAACAGGTTGAAGTCGGTGTTGGTGTAGAGGTTGCTAATCGCATTGAAATCGCCCACGTAGTCACTGCTCAGGTCGTTGCCGTGAAAGTAGAAGGCGCTGACGAAAAAGCTGCCGCCAGTCCAGCCAACGAGCTTTTCCATGTCGGCTTCGAGACCCAAGTCGACCAGTGCTTCCCAAGCCGATCCGGTGTCCGCTCCGCCGTCGACATTGGCGAGGAACTGCGGGGTTAGCTCAAGGTAGGGCTCCAAGCCAAGCTCTTTCAATGAATCGCGCTGGCCGCCCCAATCGCCGGTCAGCGCCCCACTGCCGAGCCAGTCGTTGTCCAGCACCGTGCTGGACAGGCGCTGCTCATCGCTGTCGGCATTCTGGGCGAGGAGGCCGTGGGCGATTAGGCTGATGATGGCTGTCGGTATGGTGCGTTTCATAAGATCGCTGGCGGATGTAGCACAGGCTACATTGGTCGATAAATGAAGAATCGCATGCAGCCCGAATTGGATGTAGCACGGGCTACATGATGGTTGTAGCCTGTGCTACATATTGGGGTTGTCAATCGATTTTTTATGCATTTAGTTTGGTTAATGACCGCAGAAAAGTCCGTCGCCTCACCCGCCCGCCGACACCAGCGTGTGCGTCGCCAGCATTCCAATGAGCTGGCGCAAGACTACGTGGAGGCAATTCACGAGTTGGCAGAAGCTGGGCAAACGCCGCGGGTAACGGACCTGCAGGAGATTTTTGGCGTGACGCACGTATCGGTCGTGCGTGCCTTGCAGCGCTTCGAAAAACGCGGGCTGCTCAATCGGTCCGACGAGGGTCTACAGCTCACCGAGGAGGGCGTGAAAATGGCAACCGAGGCGGCCAAGCGGCACAATCTGGTGGTCGATTTTTTGCTGAAGCTCGGTGTGTCGGAGCAACAGGCACACGCGGATGCCGAGGGGCTGGAGCACCACATCAGCGACGAGACACTGGCTGCAATGCAGCGCTTTTTAGGGTGACTCGGCTAAGCTTCCTTGCCGAGCATTGCCTGGCGGAGACTACGCTGTAGCTGCTCAATCCGAAAAGGCTTGGGAATGATGTCGGTAATGGAAAGCTGATCAAAGAGCGGGTTTTCGCGGGTGTCGTCAAACGCGGTGATCAGGATGAAGGGGATGTCCTCGCGGTGTTTGCGCACGGCGGCCGCCAGCTCCAGGCCAGTCATTTCGGGCATGCGGGAATCGCTCAAGATGATGTCGAAATACTCGGGTTTCCGTTCGAAGATCTCGAAGGCTTCTCGTCCATCGCTGGCTACGGTGACGCGATATCCGAGCGAGTGCAGGACATCCACGCCGAGGCTGCGAATCGTCGGCTCATCATCGACCAGCAGGATTTTGTAGGCATTGGATGTGCGTTGGCTGGGAGTGTATTCTTTAGTCGGTGCGGCGGTGAACTTCTCGACCGCATCCGCCGGTGCCAGTGGGAGGCGGATGTCGAACTTTGCGCCCTGCTTGATGGTGCTCTCGACCTTGATGACTCCCTTGTGTGCGTCGATCACGCTCTTGACGACGGCGAGGCCGAGCCCGCTGCCCATGCCAAAGTGTTTGGTCGTGTAAAAGGGATCAAAGATGCGCCCGAGCATATCCTGGTCAATGCCGTGGCCGTTGTCGGCAACTTGTATGCAAGCTTTGCCGTTTTGCGCGATAAGTTTGATCGTGAGCTCGCCAGACTCCTCCTGGCCAAGCGCCTGCAGGGCATTGGTGCAGAGATTCATGACTGCCTGGGCCAGCTGGCTGGAAGCGCCAACAACGTAAACCGGTTCGTTGGTGATTTCCGTTTGCAGAGTGATGCCTGGGGCGAGGGTGGAGCCGATTAACAGCACGATTTCGTCGACCACGACCTTGAGGTCGAAGCAACTGGTCGGCATCTGATGCGTCCGGCTAAAGGCCTGAATCTGCCCGGTTAGCTCCGTGATCAGCCGCGAGGCCAAGCGTATATTGCTTAGCGATTTCGTCAGTTCCTTTGGGTTGTCCTTGGCTCGTTCGGCCAATTGGGCATTTCCCTGAATGCTGGTTACGAGGTTATTGATGTCGTGGGCAATCCCACGCGCGAGTTTCCCTAAAATAATCGTCTGTTCCATGGTATGATCAGACTTCTGATCGGTGGAAACTGGCTCAATGTCCTCATTCGCTTCAGGCATGCATTCCAACATTGATTAATGCCGCGCAGTTTCAAGCATCATCTTGTAAATGGAGATGCCCGATACATCGATCTATCCGCTTGTTGGCTGGTTGTGTTTGCTGGCTGCGCCGGTATTCTCGCACGCGGAATCCGGGGCAAGTGAGACCGCGCAATTGCCGGCAATGATTGCGACCCAGAATGATCACGCATACCCGATGACGGAGCTCATCCCGATGATCTCGGGCTATCAGGTAGTTCCATGGTCGGGGCAGCAATTGGCGGCACTGCGTAGTGCCGCCGAGGGAGTGCTGAGGCATTCGCAGGCTAATCCAATCCAGTCGGGGCGTGTCAATGAGGTCGGGAACCAAGTGGAAGATTTGCTGGGTGAACGTCTCGTGGCAGAAGGTTTCACGGTTGATACGCCGCGCACGCAGTCCGGGCGTCGGCAAAGCGCAGGCTATCCGGACTTGGTGGCGCGGAAGGATGGCGAGACCTTCTACATCGAAGTAAAATGCTACAGCGCGAAAACGGAGAACTCCACCCAGCGTTCATTTTACCTATCGCCTTCGGAGGATCCCAAGATTCGGGAAGACGCCATTCATTTGCTGTTTGGTTTCGAGATGAAGGAGATCGCCGAAAACCAATACCAGCTTGATCAATTTCACGTGCTGGATCTGGCGGAATTGGCCTGCCAGGTCAAAATCGAGTTCAACGCCAGTAACCGTGATCTCTACGGTGGTGAGTTGACGATATTTCAGTCTGCGGAGTAGCCAAAAGAAAAGCCCGGTCCATGCGAACCGGGCTTTTTCGTAAAGATTAAACCTGCTTAGGTGAGGTTCTGAATGATGGAGATAATCGGCAAGAACAGCGCGATAACGATGGTACCAACAATGATCGCGAGGAAGATAATCATGATCGGCTCGATGATGGACGTGATCGAGTTCACGGCGTTGTCCACGTCTTCATCGTAGTTGTCCGCAATGCGATTAAGCATCTCGGCCAGCTCACCGGTTTCCTCACCAACGTCGATCATACTGGTGACCATGGTCGGGAAGATCTTCTGCTGTTCCAGCGGAGTTGCGAGGCTTTCACCGTCACGAACGCGGTCATGCACACGGTTTAGGGCGTGGGCAATACGGCTGTTGCCGATGACGTCGCGGGTGATGTTCAGGGATTGCAGAATCGGCACGCCGGAAGAGAGCAGGGTGCCGAAGGTGCGGGTAAAGCGCGAAATCGCAGCCTTGCTGACGAGCTCACCCACCTTGGGAGTATTGAGCGCGAGCCAGTCTTTGGCCTTCTGGCCAGGGCCGGTGCCGATCAGGACCTTGAAGATGACAATGATGATCGCCAGAGCGATGATCTTGATGAAAAAGTCGATGATGCCGGTGGGTTTCACGATGTTACCGGCATTAATGACAAACTCCGTTAGCGCTGGCATGGACTTGCCCTTGAGCATCGTTTCGAAAATTTCCTGAAACTTCGGCACGATGAACATGAGCAGACCCATCACAATGATGAGTGCCACCGAGATAATGACGATCGGGTAGATCATCGCGGACTTGATCTTCTTGCGCGTCTTCAGGTCCTTTTCCATGAACTTGGCCAGACGGGTCAGAACGACGTCGAGGACGCCGCCAGCCTCACCGGCCTTGATCATATTGACAAAAAGTGGCTTGAAAATCTTGGGGTGCTGGGCGAGGCCGTCGGAAAGATTGTTACCCGAGCGAACGTTGTCGGCGATTTGCACGAGGACGTCTTTGAAGCGCGGGTTCTTCTCCTGGCGGATCATCACTTCCAGGCTTCGCAGCAGGGGCAGGCCCGCTTGGAGCAGGGTGGCCATCTGGCGGGTGAAAATGGTCAGGTCTTCCTGATTGATGACGGCACCGAAGTTCAAGCCGCCGCTCTTCTTGCCGCCGGCCTTGGCTGCGGTGGTGGCTCGTCGGGACTTCTTAGGCGCGTCAGCAGATTTATTGATGCTGCTGACCATCAACCCCATGCCCGAGAGCTTGTTTTGTGCGTCTTCTTCTGAGGATGCGTCAATATTGCCGGTCTTTTGTTTGCCGGAAGGATCAATTGCGGTGTAGCTATATTTTGCCATGGGGTCTAAGCGTGTGTCAGGTAAGGAAGCGTTTAAGTTGGGATGATGGCGTCAAAGTGACAATGTTAATGTGCGCCAGACGGCACGGATAAAGGTGAAAATGCCGCGTTTCTAAACTCTAGGTATACTTTAACACCTCTTCGATGGTGGTTGCGCCGTCAAAAATTGCGCGGAGGCCGTCATCGCGCAGGGTGCGCATGCCTTGCTCAAGCGCTTTCTGCTTGAGCACGAGCGTGGGTGCCTTCTGGGTGATGAGATCGCGAATGGTGTCGCTGATGGCCATCATCTCGAAGAGGCCCTGGCGACCGCGGTAGCCGGTTTGGCTGCACTCGGCGCAGCCTTTGCCGTAGTAGAATTGCTTGTCGGCGATTTCCAACGGGTCGATGCCGAGGACGTCGATCAACTCAGCATCGGGCTCGTAAGCGGTGCGGCAAGTTGGGCAGATGCGGCGCACAAGGCGTTGGCCAAGAACGCCTTCCAGTGATGCGGAAATCAGGAACGGCTCCAGACCCATGTCGATCATACGGGTCACCGCGCCGGGGGCATCGTTGGTGTGGAGCGTTGAGAGCACCACGTGACCCGTGAGGGAGGCCTGCACCGCGATCTGGGCGGTTTCGAGGTCACGAATCTCACCGACCATGATCTTGTCCGGGTCTTGACGCAGGAAGGAGCGCAGCGCGGCGGCGAAGTTGAGACCCACCGTGTGGTTAATGGCCACCTGCATAATGCCGTCGATCTCGTATTCCACCGGGTCTTCAGCGGTCAAAATCTTGGTGTCGACCTTGTTTACCTCGCGCAGCGCGGAGTACAGCGTGGTCGTTTTACCGGAACCGGTTGGGCCGGTGACAATGAAAATACCGTTCGGCAGCGCCACCAGACGGCGGATGTTCTGCATGATGTCGTCCGGCATGGACAGGTTTTCCAGGTCCAGGTTGACGACGGATTTGTCCAAAACGCGCAACACGACCGACTCGCCAAACTGCGTGGGCAGCGTCGATACACGGAGGTCGACCGGACGGCCGGCGATGGTCATTTTAATACGACCATCCTGCGGAATGCGGCGCTCGGCGATGTTCAGGCTGGAGAGGACCTTGATACGGGAAATGACCGGCACGGCGAGGTTACTCGGGGGCGGGGCCATTTCATAGAGCGCGCCGTCAATACGGTAACGGATGCGGAATTGCGTCTCAAAGGGCTCAAAGTGGATGTCGGACGCCTTGTCGCGAATCGCCTGCTGGAGGACGAGGTTCACGAAGCGGATGATCGGCGTTTCGTTCGCGAGGTTGGTCAGCTCGCTGGCGGACATGTCCTGGCTGGCGTCGACTTCCGCCTCGGAGGAGCGGATTTCATCGAGCAGGTCGTCGATGGAGGAGTCTTCGCTGCCATAGTGCTGGACAATGAGGTTGTCCAGGTGGTCCGGGTCGGTGATGACGAGGTTTACATCCTTGCTGAGCGAGAATGTGAGGTCGTCAATAATGCTGTTATTAAACGGGTCCTTGGCGAGGAGGTCGATCGAGCTGTCGTCAACGCGCAGTGGTAAAACGGCATACATGCGGGCCACGGAGGGCTTGACGGACTCAACGATTTCCTGGTCGATGCGCTCCGGAGGCGTTTCCAGATACTCATACTGAAGGTAGTCCGCGACCAACTGCAGCAGCTCATTGCGATCGATGAGCTCAGAGTCGATGGCTTCCTCGGCCAGGGCCTTGCCGGTGTTGATGTGGGCCTGGTTCAGGTCGTCCAGTTGAGCGGTATCAATCAGGTTACTTTCCTGAAGGATCTCGTAAATGGTGTCGTTGTGATCTTCAAACATGGGTAGGCAACAAAAGCGGGCGATGTGTTAACGGTTATGCGCGGCCATGGAGGCGACCTTCTGGCGCATCTCGTCGGGCAATTGAGATTTTTCTATGCAGGTTTCTCCGGTGATAAACCCGCGGTTGAAAAGGCTGAGCAGGTGAGCATCCAGGGAGATCATTCCCAGGTTGGCACCCGTCTGGATGTCGGAATTGATGCGGTAGGTCTTGTTTTCGCGAATCAGCGCGGAGATGGAGTCGGTAGTGACCATGATCTCGTAGCTGGCGATGCGGCCGCCGCCGACCTTGCGGCAAAGCACCTGCGAAATAACAGAGACGATGGACGAGGCCAGCTGCGTGCGAATCTGGTCCTTGGTTTCGGCAGGAAATGCGTCGACGATACGGTCGACCGTGCGCGCAGCCCCGGTGGTGTGCAGGGTGCCAAAAACAAGGTGGCCGGTTTCCGCCGCCGAAACAGCGGCTTCGATGGTTTCCAGGTCGCGCATTTCCCCGACGAGAATGATGTCCGGGTCCTGGCGAAGCGCACCACGAATGGCCTCGGCGAAGCTGGGAACATCCACGCCGACTTCGCGCTGGGTGACGATGCAGCGCTTGTGGTCGTGGTAATATTCAATCGGGTCCTCAATCGTGATAATGTGGCCGTCCAGGTTCTCGTTGATCCAGTTGATCATCGAGGCGAGGGTGGTGGACTTGCCGGAGCCGGTTGGACCGGTGACGAGGATCAGGCCGCGCGGGCGGGTCAGAAGGTCTTTTACTTTGTCGGGCAGGCCAATCTCGCGCAGGCCGAACAGTTTGTTCGGGATTTGGCGAAGCACCATGCCGTAGTTGCCCTTGGCCTTCATGACGGACACGCGGAAGCGCGCTTTGTCCATGAAGGCGAAACCGAAGTCCGCCCCGCCGACGGTCTTTAGCTTTTGTTGATGGGCGTCGGAAGTGATGGCCTCCATGAGCGCCTCGGTGTCCTGGGGCTCCAGGTCCGGACCATCGACTGGCACCATCGAGCCGCCGGTGCGCAGAGTGGGAGGTTGGCCTACCTGAATATGGAGGTCTGACGCGCCTTCATCGCACATCAGGTTGAGCAATTCATTCATTTCGTAGCTCATGGGCGTCCTTCTGAATTCAAAATTAAAAATGCAAAATGCAAAAAAATAACCGCAGCCAGTCTGGTGCCTGTTTGATTTTTGAACTTTGAATTTTGCATTTTACATTTCATTAGCTCATGTCGCCCACGGTGACGTGGAGGACTTCTTCGATGGTGGTCATGCCAGCGACAACCTTGCGGAAGCCGTCCTCGCGCATGGAGCGCATGCCAGCCTCGCGCGCCTTGGTGCGCAGTTCGACCAGGGTGCGGTTTTCGTAAATCATCTGCTGGACTTCCTCGGTAACGACGAAGAACTCAAAGATGCCCATACGGCCTTTGCAACCGGTGTTGTTGCACTTGCCACAGCCTTCACCCTTGAAGAATTCGATATCGGCTAGTTGGGAGTCGGGCATACCCATGGCGTTGATTTCGTGGACTTCCGGCAGGTGGGGCTTCTTACAATTGTTGCAGATGCGTCGCACCAGTCGCTGCGCCAGTGCACCGCGCAAAGCGGCGGAAATCAGGAACGGCTTTACGCCAATATTCGACAAACGGGTAACGGCACTTGGCGCGTCATTGGTGTGGAGCGTGGAGAACACCATGTGACCGGTCAGCGACGCATTAATCGCGATTTCAGCCGTTTCCAAGTCTCGAATTTCCCCGACCATGATGATGTTCGGCGCTTGGCGAAGCATCGAGCGAAGCGCGGCGGAGAACGTCATGCCGACATCTTTGCGGACCTGCACCTGGTTGATGCCGCCCATCTGATACTCAACCGGGTCTTCGACGGTGATGATTTTGCGGTCGGGGTGGTTGACGTAATTGAGCGCGGAATAAAGCGTGGTGGACTTACCCGACCCCGTCGGACCGGTGACGAGGAACACGCCATCGGGCATCGCAATGATTTTCTCGAAATTGGCTTGGTCGTCCGAGAAGAAACCCAGCTGCGGCAGGCCGAGATTGAGGCCTTCCTTGTCGAGAATACGCATGACGATAGACTCGCCGTAAACCGTTGGTAGCACTGAGACGCGCAAGTCGATATCTTTGCCGGAAGCGCGCATCTGAATACGACCGTCCTGCGGGACGCGCTTTTCGGCAATGGACACGTTGGCCATCAGCTTAATGCGTGAAATGATAGCCGGCTGCAGGCGCTTGGGCGGGTTTTCCACCTCCACCAGGCGACCGTCAATGCGGTAGCGGACGCGGAAGCGCTTTTCCAGCGGCTCCATGTGGATGTCGGACCCGCGACGCTTAATGGCCTCCGTGATGATCATGTGCACATAGCGAATGATCGGCGCGGCCTCTTCGTCGGTATTGTCTTCGTCACCCGTCGGGAGCTCGATGTTGATGTCATCCTCGCCGAGAACGTCTTTATAGAGGCTGTCCATGCCTTCCAGTCCGCTGGCTTCAGGAGAATCGTAGTAATTCTCAATGGCCTTGGCGATCTGCTCGGGCGTGGTCAAGCGGGTGTTAACGCTCATCTTCAGCACGTGGCTGAGGCTGTCGATCGAGTCGACATCGAGCGGGTCGCAGGTGGCGAGTTCCAGGGTGTTGCCATCGACCTCAATGGGAAAGACGTGGTAGCGCGCGGCCATGTCGCGCTTGACCAGTTCCAGCGCCTCGTGGGAGACGCGGATGTCATTGAGGTCAATGGTCTCCATGTTGAATTCCTCGGCGAGGGCTTCAACAATCTGTTGGTGGGTGCAGGCGCCGCTGGCCACAATCATCTCAATGGCTTCACCATCGAGGTTTTCGGGCGGCTCTTCTTTGGCGCTGGCTTCGGCCAACGCCTGATCGACGGTATCCGCGCCTACCAGGCCGCGGTCCTGCATAAGTTGGAGAACAAAATCGTCAGCGGATGTCACAAGCTAAAATGGGAATTAGTTACGTTGATAAAGTTGGGCTAGCCCCGAAGTTTCGCCTTTCCCGGCCTCGTGTAAAGGAGGAAATGCCCAGAAGTCCTTATCACTTGGCGATTTCGCACTCACCGGCTGGTTTTTGAAAAGGCTTCTACCCTAGATTTATGCTGTGATGAGGCTAGGAGGAGGGGATGTTTGGGGGTTCGAAGGTTGGAAAGTTGGAACGTTTGAAGGTTCGAAGGTTGGAAAGTTGGAACGTTTGAAGGTTCGAAGGTTGGAATGTTGGATGGTTGTGAGATGGGGGATTGGCTTTCGGGATATTCGTAAGTCACTAAACTTTCGAACCTTCAAACCTTCCAACTTTCGAACTCACCGCCCTAAAACCGCCGCTAGGCGCTCTATTAAAGGCCACTGCGATTCTTTCAGCAAATGCTTGGCTTCGCTGAGCGAGACCATGGCTACGCGGTCGACTTCCGGGATGTAGACCGTCTTACCGCTCTTGGGCGGCCATTCGATGGGGATTTCGTTGCTGACAACTTCACGGCCCTCTGGCCAATCGCCGCGAAAGGCCCAGGCATGGACGACCTTGCCGCCCTTTTGCTTAATCGTGTCCAGTGGCCAAAAAATAACGTTGGGGTCTGTTTTGGCGGGTGGGATCAGGCCAATTTCCTCCGCAAACTCCCGGCGCGCGACTTCCAGCAGGTCTTCTTCGCCCGGGTCGGGCTCGCCTTTGGGGATGGACCAATGCCCGGCGTCCTTCTTTTTAAAGAACGGCCCACCCGGGTGCGCGATGAAAACCCGGAGCTCGTCACCGGAGTCGTCATACATCAGCAAACCGGCTGAAATTCGTTGCTTGGCCATTATTGCGACTGAGTAACGGGCCGTGGCTCGACGTCAAAGCGAATATGGTAAGTGGGCTCGGACGAATCGAGCTCGGCAATCTCCTGCTCATCGTATGTTTTGATTAATGCTTGGCTGGGTCCTCACGCCTGTCAAACGGAGATGCTCACCACCTAAGAAGCTGCACTTGAAACAATTAGCCGCGTTTTCAGTCCGCCGCGCAAAAAAACAGACTTTCACTGCCCTGAAATCGCGGTAATCTATTCCGGCATGCCCCCTCATCAGCACCTTGCCGCCGAGTCAAAGATTAACGCCCTGCCACTGGCAGATTTATTCGCGAAGAAGGATGGTGGGCGGGTCCGCTCGCCGGAAGAATGGGCGGCACAGTCATCATACTGGTTGGAGCAAGTCGTGAACTTGGAATATGGCGGGATGCCGCCTGCGCCAGAGCATGTGGTTATCGAGTCAAGGTGTCATGCGCGCATCCGCCGGTGGGACGATGGCTCCCGCTTGAACTCCTACAGTGTGCGATGCCATGGCGGGGAATGGCCGATTGCGCTCGGGGTGAAAATATATGCGCCAGCGGGGGAGGGGCTATTCCCGACGATACTCTACGGGGACGGTTGCTGGCATTATCTGAGCGACGACATGATCCGAAGCGTGCTCGGTCGAGGTATGGCGCTGGCGGTCTTTGATCGAACGGAAATGGCGGAGGATCTGGTTTATCCGGATGTGGTCGACAAGCAAAAGCGCAGTGGAGGGCTTTACGATGTGTATCCGGGCAAGGGGTTTGGCGCGATCGCCGCCTGGGCCTGGGCGTATCATCGCGCAGTCGATTTATTGACTGAG
This sequence comes from Cerasicoccus sp. TK19100, assembly GCF_027257155.1. Taxonomy (NCBI): domain Bacteria; kingdom Pseudomonadati; phylum Verrucomicrobiota; class Opitutia; order Puniceicoccales; family Cerasicoccaceae; genus Cerasicoccus; species Cerasicoccus fimbriatus. The sequence continues at coordinate 360,664 of NZ_JAPWDU010000004.1, read as the reverse complement.
CTTTCGTATATCGATGCTTCGAAAATTGCTATTAGCGGACATTCGCGCGGCGGTAAAACTACTCTGTTGGCGGGTGCTACGGATCCCCGGATTGCCCTGGTGCATGACAACGCCTCGGGTGCCGGCGGCTCGGCTTCATTTCGTTATGTTGGCCCGGGCGGGGAAACGCTGAACATTGTGCGTGATCTGTACTCATGGTTTGGCCGGGGGCTGGATGAATACATTGGTGAGCCTGAGCGTTTACCATTCGATCAGCATTGTTTGTTGGCAGCGATTGCGCCGCGACCCTTGCTGCATACTTACGCCCTGGATGACCACTGGTCGAACCAGCGGGGCATGGTGCAGTGTTCGCGAGCGGTTAAGCAAGTTTATGGTTTTCTCGATGCGGCGGAAGATCACGCCTTCCACCTGCGGGAGGGCGGGCACTTTTATGCGCCGGAAGACTTAGCGCGTTTGCTAGAATTTATTGACTGGCGCTGGTTTGGGCGCGAGCCGGAGTCGGCGTTTAATACGCACCCATACGGCGACCTGCCTGAACCGTTTTCCTGGCGTGCTCCCAAGGTCGACTCATAGCTTGATTTGCTTGGTGGATGAATCATCTTGGCGCAATGGAAGCACCCACCGTTAGCCGATGGCAAATCGTTACCCGTGGCCTGACCAACCGTTGTCCAAACTGCGGGGGGCGACCGATCTTTCGCGCGTGGTTCAAGTTGTGCTATCGCTGCCCCCGGTGCGCGATGAAGATGGCGCGTAGTGACGGGTTTTTTCTCGGGGCAGTTGTCTGGAATTACGGGCTGACGGTGTTCGGTTGTTTGCCGCTGTTGCTGGCTCTTTATGCAGCGGGGGTGATCTCACTAACGACCTTAGGGCTAATTGGGGCAACGGTTGGGGTGGTTGTGCCAGCCGTTATTTATCCGTGGGCCTGGAGCCTTTGGCTAATGACTTATTATTGGGCCTTACCGCACGAGCTCCCTGCCAATGCCGGGACCGATCCGAACATCGACGAGGATGAATAAACGCCAGCACTGACTGGACCTTTACCGTGTTTGTGTCATGATGTGAGTATGAGACTTTATCTGCTGCGACACGCCGAAGCCAGTTACGATTTCCCTACCGACGAAGCTCGGGAACTGACCCCCAAGGGCGTGCGCTCCATCGCCAAGCTGTGCGACCGCGTGAAGCGTAAAGAGCTCTCCGGCCTGCGAGCAATCCATCATAGTAAGCTGGTGCGCGCTCGACAAACCGCTGAGCTGCTTCACGATGGGCTCAAGCTGGAGGCACCCTTGGTTGAGACTGTTGGCCTGGCTCCGATGGACGATCCTACCGCGCTGGGTAACCTGCTTTGGGAAACATCACAGGACCTAATGTTTGTTGGGCATAACCCGCATTTATCAATTTTGACCTCGTGGCTGCTCACGGGAGACGTTTTCTCAGACTGCATTAATTTTAAGAAAAGCGGCCTGATTTGCCTGGAGCGGGAGTCACCACCCCGAGACGGTCGCCCCGCTGGAGTGTGGGTGGTTAGTTGGTATTTTATTAATCGCCCGTTTGCGGAATAAAACATGAATCGTATTTCTTTTACGATATTTGAGAATTAACTATCAATAGTAGTAAATATCACTTTTTCTGCGTTTTTCATTGAAAACGAATCTGCTGATAGGCAGTAAGTTATAAGAACTATCAGCGAAATGGGGAAAAATTTTAGAGATACCAAACAGCGCGCCGCAATTCTGAACACGTTAAAAAATGCCGAACACCCGCTTACGCCCAAGGAGATTCAGGAGCGTGCCGCAGAGTCGGCGCCGGGCTTAGGAATCGCGACAGTTTATCGTAATATTCGACTGCTGCTGGACAACAACGAGATCGAACCAATCGAGGTACCTGGCCACCGTACGTGCTATATGCTGCCTGGTAATGGGCACCGTACCCTCGTCGTTTGCCGCGACACCAATCGCGTAGTCTTGGCCGATGGCGTCGATTTCAAAATCCAGCCTGACAACCTGCCCGAAGGCTTCCAGGCTGAGCAGGTGGAGATCTTTATCTACGGTCGCTACGCCACATAACTTACTGCAAATGAATTGCATTCCCTGCGCCCCGCCTGCAAATTGGCGGGATGTATAAATGCTTCATCCTGTTTTTGCTCTGCGGAGCCGCCAGTTTGTCGGCACGACTCAATGTCGTGGCGACCAATGGCATTGTGGCGGACTGGGCTGAGCAGGTGGGCGGTAAGGAAGTATCCGTCACGACTTTTGCCGGACCGGGCATGGACCCACATCACTTTGAGCCATCACCGCGCCAGTTGGGAGCTTTGGCCAAGGCAGATGTGGTGATCGGTTTTGGCGAGGGGCTGGAGCCATGGCTGGGGGATGCGATGCAGGCCAGCGGAAGTCAGGCGGAGCTGCTCGTCTTAACCGATCATGCCGAGCTAATGGAATTTGGTGCCGCCTTTTGGCAAGATATGCCCCTGCTTTACCCGAAGGCTGAGAGCAAGCCGCCATGTTGCAAGGAGGATGCCATTAAAGCCAACGAAGTGTGGGGCAAAATGCGCAAACTCATGCCGACGGGCCACCAACATGATGCGCACGACCACGGGCATGATCATGGTGAATACGACCCGCACGTTTGGCTGGACCCGCAGCAAGCGCTGATGATGGTGCTCGCGATTAATCTGACCTTTGCCGAGCTGGACCCCGCGCATGCGGACTATTTTGACGAGCGTCGTCAGGCGTATTTGGATCAACTGATTGAGCTCGATGAGTGGGCTGAAGCGCGCCTGGGTGAAGTCGCGGCGAACCGGCGTATCTTGATCGGCTACCATGATAACCTGCGTTACTTCGGCCGCCGCTATGGCTTTTTTACGCCCGCAAGCATTCTGGGTAGCGTGTCCACGGAGGCACCAGATCCTTCGGCTAAGCAGTTTCATGAGTTGCTGAAATTGATTGAGCAATTTAGCCCGCCTGCCTTGTTTATCGATGCCTCGGCGAATCCGCGCCTGGCGCAGCAGATACAGCGCGAAGCCGGCGTGCCGACCGTAGCAACGCTATACACGGACAACATCACTGCCGCCGACGGACCCGCGCCCGACTACCTGACGCTGATGCGGGTGAATGTGGAAACCATCACCGACTCCCTGCGCTAACGCCGTGCCACTCCTACGCTACCATGCCACTTGTGGCGGGCATCACGCGCACGATGCCCCGGCGCTCGTTTTTGACGACGTCGCTTTGGGTTACGCGGGTGAAGAGCACCCGGTGCTCAGCGGCGTGAGCCTGAACATCGACCGTGGTCGTAGTATTGCACTGTTGGGGGACAACGGTGCGGGCAAATCAACCTTGCTGAAGAGCGTTGCGGGCTTGCTTCCGTTGCGCCAGGGCAAGATCACCGTGCTGGGGCATGCGGTAGGGCAGTGCCACCACCAGGTAGCTTACTTGCCGCAGCATCGCGAGATCGATTGGGGCTTCCCGATCAGCGTGCGCCGCTTTGTGCTGACCGGCAGTTACATTCACTTAGGCTGGTTTTTACGGCCCAGAAAAAAACAGCACGAGGCCGCTCAGCGCTTACTCGAAAAACTGCAACTCTTGCCGTTGGCCGAGCGACGAATCAATGAGCTTTCCGGCGGTCAACAGCAGCGTCTACTCGTCGCGCGGACGCTACTGCATGGCGCGGATTTGCTGCTGTTGGACGAGCCTTTTAACGCGGTCGACTCCGACAACCGCGAGTTGATTCGCCAAGTGCTCCACGGGCTTAAAGCTGAAGGGAAAACACTGGTGACGGCCACGCACGATCTCGAGTTCGGTGCTGGTTTTTTTGATGCGCGCTACCGCCTGGCCGATGGCCACTTGCGCGAGGAGGGCAGCGTATAATGGATTGGCTGACGGATCCATTCGAGGCCGACTTCATGCAGCGCGCGCTCATTGCCGGCGTCTTGGCAGGCGTCAACTGCGCGGTGATTGGTGTGTATATTGTTCAGCGGCGCATGTCGTTTTTCGGCGGTGCATTATCTCACACGGTATTGCCGGGCATGGTGTTCGCATTCCTGCGTGGAGTGGATATTTTCTGGGGCGCTTTGGGCGCGGCAATGGCGACTGCGTTTGGCGTTGGTTGGTTGTCGCGTCGACGCGAAGTCGGGGAAGATGCTGCGATTGGCGTAGTGCTTTCCGGCATGTTTGCGCTCGGCGTGCTGATGATGAGCCAGGTGAATTCGTTTCGTGATTTCAACGCACTGCTCTTCGGCAGTGTGCTTGGTGTGGCTCCGCAGGATATCTGGCTCGGCCTTGGTGTGACCTGTCTGGTGCTGGTGGCGGTGACGCTGATTAATAAGGAAATCGAGCTCTCGTCCGTCGACCCGGAATACTCGCGCGTGATCGGTGCCCGGCCGAATCGTATGCGCACGCTGTTGCTTCTTCTCACCGCGCTCAGCGTCGTGACGGCGGTGCGTGTGGTCGGCGCGCTTATGGCTACTGCGCTGCTCATCACTCCGGCGGCGGCGGCATTAGTCTGGGCGCGTTCGGTGTTGTCAGCGATGATGGTTTCCGTGGGTATTGCCGTGCTGAGTATTGTGGTGGGCTTGGTCGTATCTTACCACTACGATTGGTCTTCCGGTGCTGCCATCGTGCTCACGGCCACGGCCTGCTTTGGCGTCAGTTGGTTGGCGCGCGTGATCTGGCGCTAGTAACTCGGACTGAAGCGCAAACGCTGGTGCTACCAATCTTGCCCAAGGGACTACGGTCAAACCGTCTCTTTGGACATAGAAAATAGCTGCGGCAATATTGGCTAAGCTGATTTTAAAAAAAATAACCGGCCCAGTCGTGTATGACTGAGCCGGTCCACTCTACTACTGCTACTACTTACTCTACTGTGGCTTGGGTGACGACCATACCACGTTGTGCATGTCGCCAGTTTGCAGAAATGCCTGGTGCATGCTGTAGGCGTCGCCCAAACTTTGCGGTGTGTGGCCGTCTTTCACGGCCTGCAAATAACGGTGCAATTTGTCGCGGTACTCCGGGTGCGCGCAGTTGTCGATGATCGCCAGGGCGCGCTCGTGTGGATCTTTGCCCCTCAAGTCTGCTATGCCCTGATCGGTGATGACAACTTGCACGCTGTGCTCGCTGTGGTCGAGGTGGCTGACCAGTGGCACGATCGTGCTGATGTTGCCGCCCTTAGCGACCGACGGACAGGTGAAGATCGAGATAAATGCGTTGCGCGTGAAGTCACCCGAGCCGCCAATGCCGTTCATCAGGTCCTTGCCCATGACGTGGGTGCTGTTGACGTTGCCAAAGATGTCCAACTCAATCGCGGTGTTGATCGAGATGATGCCCAGGCGCCGTACGATCTCCGGATGGTTGGAGATTTCCTGTGGACGCAGAAGCATGCGCGTTTTGTAGAACTCCAGATCTTCGTAAACTTCCTGCAGAACGGGCGGGCTCAGGGTGAGGGATGTTGCGCTGGCGAACTTCACGGCCCCGTCCTTCATTAGGTCGATGACGGAGTCTTGAATCACTTCGGAATACATCTCGAAGGCAGGGATGTCCGGATGGCGGCCCATGGCACCGAGCACCGCATTAGCGATGTTACCCACGCCGGATTGGATCGGCAAAAACTTATACGGAATGCGACCGGACTTGAGCTCTTCGGCGAGGAAGCGGGCGACGTTATCACCAATTTTGAGCGTGATGCCGTCGGGCTCCTTGAAGCCGCCGGTTTCGTCGGGCAGATCCGTCCGCACAATGCCGGCGATTTTGGTCGGGTCGACTTTCAACACATCCGTGCCCACGCGATCGCGGCAGGTGTTTATCGGGATGGGCTGGCGGTTGGGTGGGTCGAGCGGCTCGTAAATATCGTGCAGTCCGCGCAAACCTTTGGGGTGCTTCTCATTGAGCTCGATGATGATCTTGTCCGCGACATTACAGAAAGTCGGGGTGGCACCGACGGAGGTTGTCAGGATGATCTCGCCATCCTCAGAAACATCGCAGGCTTCGATCACCGCATACTTGAACTTGCCGAGGAATCCGTAGCGCACGTTCTGCGGCAGCATGGAAAGGTGCATGTCGAAGAAGCGTGTCTTGCCGGCGTTGATGGACTTGCGCAGATACTTGTCCGATTGATACGGGGTGCGCCAGGCAACGGCGTCCGCGCGGGCAAGTTCGCCGTCGAGTGAGTCGCCCGTGGATGCACCGGTGACCACGCCGATTTTGAACGGTCGCCCGGCCTCATGTTCGGCTTTGGCGCGAGCGGCCAATGCGCGTGGAATCGCCTTGGCGGCTCCGGCGGGGGTGAATCCGCTGAAACCGATGGTGTCACCATCGTTAATCATCGCAGCGGCTTCGGCTGCAGTTAGTTCGGGGATTGCCGTCATGGTCATCATGATTGTTCGGAGTTTTTGTAGCTTTGTGATGCAGAGTTAATGTATCGGATTTGGCTTTGTATGGCAAAGTTTAATGTGAGCTGGCGAAGACCGCCATGAAGTAACCCGCGGCTAGCGCCGTGCCGATTACGCCGGCGACGTTGGGCCCCATGGCGTGCATCAGCAGGTAGTTGCTGGGGTCGGCTTTTTGGCCCTCCACCTGGCTAACCCGCGCCGCCATTGGCACGGCCGAGACGCCGGCTGAGCCAATGAGCGGGTTGATCTTGCTCTTGCTGAAAAGATTCATGCCCTTGGCCATGATTATGCCGCTGGCCGTCGCGATGCTGAAGGCTACGACGCCGAGGGCGAGAATCATGAGGGTCTCCGCTTTCAGGAAACGGTCACCGGTCATGGTGATGCCCACGCTGGCCCCGAGGAAGATCGTGACAATGTTGATCAGCTCGTTCTGCGCGGCCTTGGAGAGGCGCTGGGTGACGCCGCATTCGCGGAGGAAATTGCCCAGCATCAGCATGCCGATAAGCGGTGAGGCATCGGGTGCGACCAGGATGCAGAAGATGGTCACGATCAGCGCAAAGATCAGCTTTTCCAATCGGCCTACCTTGCGCAGGCTTTTCATGCGGATTTGGCGTTCGCTCTTGGTCGTCAGCGCACGCATGATCGGCGGTTGGATGACTGGGACCAGCGCCATGTAGCTATATGCGGCGACGGCAATTGGGGCCATCAAGTCTGGCGAAAGCGCATTGGCGAGAAAGATCGAGGTCGGTCCATCGGCCCCGCCGATGATGCCAATTGCGGCCGCTTCCGAGCTGGTGAAGAATCCCGAGGCCATCGCGCCGAGGTAAGTAGCGAACACCCCGAACTGCGCGGCAGCGCCGAGAAGCAGCGTGCGCGGGTTCGCGATCAGTGGGCCAAAGTCGGTCAACGCACCGACGCCCAGGAAGATCAACGGCGGGAAAATTTCCAGGATGATCCCCAGCGAGATGTAGTGAAACAAGCCCCCGTTGTGGTCACTGAAAACGCGGGCCAATGGCTGGCCGGCGGTCACGGCGTCACCCGCTTTGATGAACGCCTGGGACATGCGGCCAGAGGCTTCGGCCCAGACCAGGTAGTCATCGCCGCGCACGGTGATTGTTTCATCCGAGCCCAGCCAGGGGACTTGCACGGAGACGGGTTCGCCTTCACTGTGCGACTCGTCGCCACGGATGACGTAGAGCAGGGTCTGGCGGCCTTCGCCGTAGAGCAGATTCTCTTCGTCAAAGACTTTCTCGATGCCGTCTTCGCCGAGCTTGGTCATGTGGTTGGGACGCTGGCGAGGCGTTGCGGGCATCTGCACGGATTGCCCGGGCTCACCGTAGGCAGCCACCACGACACCGCTAACCGGGCTCAGGATTTCTCCGGGCGGCGTGTCGGTCATGTTCTTTGTCGGGAGGTTGGCCAGCAGGGCACCAAAAGCAATGGGCACCAAGAGCAGTGGCTCAAACTCCTTGAAAACCGCCAGGTAAAGCAGGATGGCAACCACCACCCACATGACGATCATTTCCCAGCCAAGTGCGCCAAAGCCGGTTAAACTGATTAATTTGCTGAGGTCCATTTGGGTTCTCCTTTCAAGCAGATTACTCGACGGAGATCAGGCCCTGGCCTTCTTCGACCGCGTCTCCGGCAGCCACATGGATGGCCTTGACGGTGCCGGCGGCCGGCGCGTTAACGATGGTATTCATTTTCATGGCTTCGAGCGTGATCAGCTTTTCGCCTTCGTTGACTTGCTGGCCGACTTTGACATCGACTGAGACCACTACGGCCGAGAGCGGGCTGGGAACATCTCCCGCCGCCGCACTTCCACCGCTGGACTTGGGCGCGGGTGCGCCGACCGGGGCGGGCGCTGCGGCAGCGCGACGCGGGGCAGACCGCTTGACCGGGGCCGAAGCCGAAGCCATGGGTTGGCCGTCGTCATCGAGCATCTCGACCTCGACTTCATACGTTTTACCTTCAACGGTGATCTTTAAGCGTTTCATTGGATTGAGTGGGAAATTGGTTAAAACTATTTAGCGAACGGTATGTGATGAGAATATCTGGCGGCGACCTTCCTGAGCCCAACTTTGCTGTGCGGGCCGGATGCTCAGGATGCGGTGCGGTTGATCGCCGATGACCGCGTGCACCGCGGCGGCGACGATGGCGGCGGTCAATGCCGGGTCGAGCTCTTCAGTAACTTCGGCAGGTTCATTCTTGCTCGGAGAACTGGCAGCCGTAGATGGTGTCGCCTTGGCGGCGGACTTTTCTGGTTTGGCCGGTTGCTTAAACAGCAGGCCGACCAACTGCGTGATTCCGGCCAGGATCAATAGCACGATGATCACGAAGACGAAGCCGACCAGAATGAACTGGAGGTTCTCGCCGAGTTCAGGATGCGCCGGCATGGACGCGAGTATGGCTGGCGTTTGCATGACTGGCCTACAGTGGAATGTTACCGTGTTTCTTGGGTGGACGCGTGTCGCGCTTGGTCAGCGTTTTGCGCAAGGCCAGGGCGATCGTTGAGCGAGTTTCCGAAGGCTCGATCACGTCGGTGATCATGGCGTTGGCTGCGGCCTGATAAGGCGAGGCGAACTCACCTTGATACTCGGCGACGAGCTCTTTGGTTTTTGCGGTGGGGTCCTCGGCGTCCTTGATTTGGTTGCGGAAGAGGACCTTTACCGCGCCTTCGCCACCCATAACCGCAATCTCGGCAGTGGGCCAGGCAAAGACTAGATCGGCACCCATATCGGCCGAGCACATGGCGAGGTAAGCACCACCGTAGGCCTTGCGCATGATCAGCGTGATCTTCGGCACGGTGGCCGCGGCGTAGGCAAAGAGCATCTTGGCACCATGGCGGATAATGCCGCCGCGCTCCTGAGCTAGCCCGGGCATAAAGCCGGGCACGTCGACCAGGTTCACAATCGGAATGTTGTATATGTTGCACGTGCGGATGAAGCGCGCGCCTTTGTCCGAGCTGTCGATGTCCAGCGTGCCTGCCTTGACCTTAGGCTGGTTGCCGATGATACCCACCACGACGCCGCATATGCGGGCAAAGCCGGTTATGATGTTGGGTGCGAAGTCGGGCTGGATCTCGAAAAAGTTTCCGTCATCCACGAGCAGATCGATCACGACGTGGGTGTCGAGGGGCTCCTTGGGACTGGCCGGAACGATGTCGTTCATGCCGAGGTCTTTGCTCAAGTCGATGTCCGCATCCAGATTGTGGGGCGGGTCGGAGATGTTGTTGTTCGGGAGGTAGGAGAGTAACTCGGAGGCGAGTTCCATGGCATGCTTGTCGTCCTCGGCGATCAGGTGAATATTGCCGCTGATGGAGGCGTGCGCGGCGGCCGAAGCGAATTGCGCCAGTTCGGCTTTTTCACCCGTGGCGGCTTTAATAACATCCGGCCCGCAGATGAACATATTGGCGTTGGTCTCCGTCATGATGATGAAGTCCGTGAGGGCGGGCGAGTAGGCGGCACCCCCGGCGCAAGGCCCGGCGATCACGGCGATCTGCGGCACGACACCAGACAGGTAAACGTTCTTAAAGAACACCTGGCCATAGCCGGAGAGTGAGTCGACGCCCTCCTGAATGCGCGCGCCGCCGGAGTCATTCACGCCGACCACCGGAATGCCGGCTTCGTGTGCGTACTCCATCAGGTCGCAAATTTTCTTAGCGTGAATACGGCCCACTGCGCCGCCGCCGACGGTGAAGTCCTGGCTGAAGGCAGCCACGGGCCGACCATTGACATAGCCGGTGCCGCAAACGACGCCATCGTAGGGCATGGCCTTATCCGCCATGCCGAAGCGATGGCAGGTGTGCTGCGCGTGCATGCCGAACTCCTGAAACGTGCCGTCTTCGAAGAAGAATTCCAGCCGTTCTCGGGCAGACATTTGACCTTTGTCTTTGCGCTTGGCGAGCTTGTCAGCGCCGCCGGCTTGGGCGGCGAGCTCCCGGCGCTTTTGCAGGTCTTCCAGTAATTTGGGATCGATGGCCATGGCCTAGAGTAAGTTTTGAGTGACCGTTGAGGTTGTGTTAATTCTTGGGCATGCAGAATTCGGTGAGCACGCCGTGGGTGGATTTCGGGTGAAGGAAGGCGACGAGTTTGTTGGCCGCACCTTCAAAGGGGGTTTCGTGGATCAGGCGCAGACCACTGTCGGCAGCCTGCTTGAGCTGGCCCTCGATGTTGTCCGTGCCGAACGCGATGTGGTGAATGCCCTCGCCGTTCTTTTCGAGGAACTTGGCGATGGGGCTGTCGTCGGCGGTGGGCTCCAGCAGCTCGATGTGTACCTCGCCAACGTGAAAGAACGCGGTACGCACCTTTTGGGACGCCACCTCCTCGCGGCCTTCGCATTGGAGACCGAGGGAGTCCTCGTAGTATTTAACGACCTCGTCGAGGTCCTTTACCGCTATGCCCAGATGATCGATTTTTTGAATCATGGTCGTGGATGTTGGCTTTTTATTTCGATTAGAAAAACTTAGACTGAAGTTATTTAATATAAAAGAATCTGATTGACAGGTGATGGGCATGTCAACAGTAATTTGAATATTAAATCAATTTAATATTAGAAAAACAAATCCACTCACTCATGGAAAATGATGCTAACCAGTCCCTGCTTGCCGAGTTCGACGCGGCGAGCTACGAAGAATGGAAGGATGCAGCCGTCAAGCTGCTCAAAGGCGCGCCATTCGACAAAAAAATGCTCACGCCGACACCCGAGGGCATCACGCTGCAGCCCATCTATCGCCGGGAGGACTTGGGCGCAGCTCCGGCCGCTGCGACCCTACCGGGGTTTGATGAATACACTCGCGGGGCTCATGCTGATGGGTACCGGGTTGAGCCTTGGGAAATTGCCCAGGAGCTCCCTTATGGAGAGCCCGCGGAGTTTAACCAAATTGCCCTGCAGGACCTCTACCGAGGCCAGAATGCGCTCAACGTTACCTTCGACATTGCCACGCTAAAAGGGCTGGACCCCGATGCCGCCAAGGATGGCGAGGTCTGCGCCTGCGGGCTCTCGATCGCGAGCCTCCGGGATTTTAGCCGCGCTTTCCGGGATATCGCGCCAACGGCTATCGGGATTTACTTTCAGGCGGGTTGCGCCGGTGCGCCCATCGCCGCCTTGTTCCGCGCATGGTTGAAGCAGCAAAAAGGCGTGGACCTGAAGGCGGTAAAAGGTGGCCTTGGGCTGGATCCGCTCGCAGTGCTTGCCAGTGCGGGGGCTTTGCCCACTTCACTTGAGCAACTGTATGACGAGATGCTTTGCATCGCAAAGTCGAATGCGGCGGAGATGCCCAACTTTAGCGCAATCGGCGTTAGTGGGATGCCGTATCACTCTGCGGGGGCGAGCGCCACGCAAGAGCTTGGTGCTATGCTGGCAACGGGTGTCGAGTATCTGCGCGCGCTGACCAAGCGCGGAATGGACATCAGCGAAGTAGCCAAACAAATGCGCTTCACGATCGCCATCGGTGGTAACTTCTTCATGGAGCTCGCCAAGATCCGTGCCGCGCGTCAGCTCTGGGCGCGCATTATCAAAGAGCTGGGCGGCGACAAAGAAGCGCAGGTCATGAAGCTACATGCGCGCACTGGTTTTAACAATAAGACCAAGCATGACCCTTACGCCAACATGCTGCGCACGGCGACGGAAGCCCTTTGTGGCGTGGTTGGCGGGGTGGATAGCCTCACGGTTGGCGCGTTCGACGAGATACTGCGCGTGCCGGATGCCTTCTCGCGCCGCATTGCGCGCAACACGCAGATCATCCTGCAGGAAGAGTGTGAGCTGACCGCGGTCGTCGACCCCGCCGGTGGCAGCTGGTATATTGAAAACCTCACGAACGAAGTCGCTAAAAAGGCCTGGGAAGTCTTTCAACAGATCGAAGCTGCCGGCGGCGTTTATCAAGCTTTGCAGGACAAAGTAATCCAAGACGTGATTGCGGAGGTCGCCAAGCAAAAGACAAAAATGGTCGGCCAGCGGCGGATGTCTCTCGTCGGCACCAACCAGTATCCGAACCTGGAAGAAGTTCCGCTCGATCCGCGTATTCCAGACTACGTCACCCTGCGCTTCAAGCGATCAATGGAACTGGAGCGTCAGCGTGTCGGCTGTGATGAGGAAACGGATAAGCAGATCATCGAGATGTTGGGTGCCATTCAGAAGGCGAAGCTGGATGCAAAGTTGGCGAAGCTTACTGAGGCCGTGATCGCCGGAGCCAGCCTGGGTGAAATCTCCCGCGCACTGCGCGCTTATGCGGACGCACCGGTCTGCATCGAAGCGCTGCCGAACCGCCGACTTGCCGAAATTTACGAGGAGCTGCGCGCCGCATCGACCGCCTACAAACTCAAGCACAAGCACGGACCGAAGATTTATCTCACCTGTCTTGAGAAGCTGAAACGGCATAAGGTTCGCGCGGACTTTATCCGAAGCTTTTTAGAAACCGGTGGCTTCGAGGTGATCAACTCACCTGGCTTCACCGATGCGGATGAAGCGGCGAGGGCCCTGATGGCATCCGGCGCGAAAGTAACCGTGATTTGCGGTTGCGACCCGGATTACGAATCGATGGCTGCCGACTTCATGAAGGTAATCAAGGCCAAGCTCCCCAATGTAAAAGTGCTCCTCGCCGGTTATCCCGGTGACCACGAAGAGGCGTTCAAGGCTGCTGGCATGGACGACTACATCTTCATCAAAACCGATAATTACGCCACTAATCGAAAATACCTCGAATTACTCGGCGTCCTCTAACTGCCACGAAAACTTACCAAACAATCGAACCAATGAACAACGTCGATTTCTCAACTTTGGATTACAAAGCTCCCGAGGCCGAAGCGAGCCGCGAGGAATGGAAGGAAGCCGTCGAGTCGCGCACGGGCAAGGCCCTCGATGATTTGATGACGGATACCATGGAGCAAATTTCGGTGAAGCCACTCTATACCGCCGACGACTACAAAGGCATGGAGCACTTGGATTTCACCGCCGGTCTGCCGCCATACTTGCGCGGGCCGTACGCCACGATGTATGTCTTTCGTCCCTGGACTGTCCGCCAATACGCGGGCTTCTCCACGGCTGAAGAATCCAACGCCTTCTACCGCCGCAACATCGCCGCCGGTCAGCAAGGTCTGTCGGTCGCCTTCGACTTGGCGACGCACCGTGGCTACGATTCCGACCACCCGCGCGTGGTGGGCGACGTCGGTAAAGCCGGTGTGGCCATCGACTCCGTGGAAGACATGAAGGTGCTCTTTGACGGCATCCCGCTGGACCGCGTATCTGTCTCCATGACGATGAACGGTGCCGTGCTGCCGATCATGGCTTTCTACATTCAAGCCGGCCTGGAGCAGGGCTGTGACATGAAGGACCTCGCGGGCACCATTCAGAATGACATCCTTAAGGAGTTCATGGTGCGTAACACCTACATCTACCCGCCTGCGCCATCGATGAAGATTATCGGCGACATCTTCGAATACACTTCGCAGAAGATGCCGAAGTTTAATTCGATTTCCATCTCCGGCTACCACATGCAGGAGGCGGGTGCCACGGCCGACCTCGAAATGGGCTACACGCTCGCCGACGGCCTCGAATACCTCCGCACTGGGGTTAATGCCGGGTTGGATATCGACGCCTTTGCGCCGCGCCTGTCGTTCTTCTGGGCCATCGGTAAAAACTTCTTCATGGAAGTCGCGAAGATGCGCGCCGCTCGCTGCCTATGGGCGAAGCTCGTCAACCGCTTTGATCCGAAGAACCCGAAAAGCCTTGCTCTGCGCACGCACTCGCAAACTTCAGGTTGGTCGCTGACGGAGCAGGATCCGTTTAACAACGTCATCCGCACGGCGGTCGAAGCGTTTGCCTCAGCCTGCGGTCACACGCAATCGCTGCATACCAACGCACTTGATGAGGCCATTGCGCTGCCCACGGATTTCTCGGCCCGCATTGCGCGCAACACGCAGCTTTTCATCCAGGAGGAAACTGGCATGACGAACGTTATCGACCCATGGGGTGGTAGCTACTACGTCGAGTCGCTGACGCATCAGCTGATGCAAAAGGCGTGGGCGCACATCGAGGAAATCGAGTCGCTCGGTGGCATGACCAAGGCCATAGAAGAAGGCATTCCCAAGCTGCGCATCGAAGAAGCCGCTGCTCGTCGCCAAGCCCGTATTGATTCGGGCAAGGAGACCATAACCGGCCTGAACAAGTATCGCTTGGAAAATGAAGACCCGCTCGACATCCTCGATATCGACAACACCGCAGTGCGCCTGTCGCAAATCGAGCGCCTCAAAAAGCTGCGCGCCGAGCGCAATGAGTCGGATGTCCGTGTCGCCTTGGAGGCCATTACAAACTGCGCCGAAAGCGGCAAGGGCAACTTGCTTGAGCTCGCTGTCGACGCCGCGGGTAAACGCGCAACCTTGGGCGAAATTTCCGATGCCTTCGAAAAAGTGGTCGGCCGCTACAAAGCAAAGATTCGCTCGATCTCGGGCGTTTACGCCAAGGAATTTGGAGAAGATATGAACGTTAATGCCGTGCAAATGCTCGTGAAGCAATTCGAGGAAACGGAGGGCCGCCGTCCTCGCATCATGATCGCCAAGATGGGGCAGGACGGCCATGACCGTGGCGCGAAAGTGGTCGCCACCGCCTACGCCGACCTCGGGTTCGATGTGGATATCGGGCCGCTGTTCCAAACACCGGAAGAGGCCGCGCGCCAAGCCGTGGAAAACGATGTGCACATCGTTGCCATGAGCTCGCTGGCCGCCGGTCACAAGACTCTGCTCCCGCAGCTTGTTGCCGAGCTGGAGAAGCTTGGTCGCGAAGACATCATGGTCGTCTGCGGCGGAGTAATACCCGCGCAGGACTACGATTACCTGCTCGAAAACGGAGCCAGCGCGATCTTTGGTCCTGGCACCATTATCCCCGAATCCGCGCGCACGATCTTGCAAATGTTGCTCGAAGACAGCGCGGAAGTTTAACCCCCTCAGCAAAATCCAATGGAAAAATTAGCCATGCTCCTCGCAGCCAAGAAGGCCAATCCGGACCTCGCGCATGATGTCGTGACCGAGGCTTCGGATTGGCTGAAAGGCCAGTTCAATACTGCCGGCATCAAGTTCAATTTCGCGGATTGTGAAAAGGAATACTGCGGCTTTTCGACGTTTCAAATTCAGGCCATTTATCACGGTGCCTCGGTGACGCTGTTCATCAAGATTGCGGAGGTAAAAGGCCAGGCGCACGTCTTTGCCGACATTCGTGTCCTCGACGAAGTGCAGCGCATCATGTTCCCGTTCTTTGGCGAGATCAGCAGTGATGACGGCAAGCTGACGGCGTTGAATTACATCGCTGACTTCCTGCTTAGCGTGGAGTAAGCTTTGCGTTAGAAAGTATAAGGTAGGGCGCAGTCTCCAGACAAGCCGTCACGCATGTTGAGCTGCGTTTGCCACTCCGGCGTTGCGGCTTGTCTGGAGACTGCGCCCTATCTATTTATCTAAAAATAATCATGCCTGACGAACCCTCCAAAAGCCGCAAAACCGAATGGACGCCCAAGCAAGGGGACGAGCATCACGGAACCTACGCGACCGAGGTGATGCACGGCGTGCAAGGGGTGCCGACTGTCCGCAAGCATCGCAAGAAGCGGCGGACGCTATCCGCCGACGAGGCGGTGGAGGGTATCCTGGCCGGTGATCGGACCACGTTGGCGCGCGCCATTACACTCGTCGAAAGTAAGGCAGAGGCGCATCGTGAGATCGCCCGGGAAATTCTACGCCGCTGTCTGCCGCATGCGGGCAACTCTGTGCGCCTGGGCATTACTGGCACGCCGGGTGCCGGGAAGAGCACCTTCATCGAATGCCTGGGAATGCAGATCTGTGAAGGCGGTGGGAAGATCGCCGTGCTCGCGGTTGACCCCACCAGCTCACGCAGTGGCGGTAGCGTGTTGGGGGACAAGACGCGCATGGAAAAACTCACCCGCGAGAGCAATGCCTTCATCCGCCCGTCTCCCGCCGGTGAGGCCTTGGGCGGTGTTGCGGCGAAGACCCGTGAAGCCATGCTGCTTTGTGAGGCGGCGGGCTTCGATAACATTATTGTGGAAACCGTCGGCGTCGGCCAGAGCGAGGTTGCGGTGCGCACGATGGTGGACTTTTTCCTGCTGCTGCTAATTGCGGGTGGTGGCGATGACCTGCAAGGCATCAAAAAGGGCGTAATCGAAATGGCTGACGCGATTGCGGTTAACAAGGCCGATGGCGATAATGTCAACAAGGCTAAACTCGCCTGCGGCGAATACAAGCGGGTGCTGCATTACCTGAATCCATACACGGAGGGCTGGACTCCACAAGCGCTGACTTGCTCGGCGGCTACTGGTAGCGGCGTGGATGATGTCTGGGCGATGGTGTTGCGCTTTTGCGAGGAACTTATGTCCGCCGAAAAGTTTACCCATATTCGTGCGGAGCAGAACCGCCAATGGCTCAAAGCGCTGGTACGCGATGCAGTCCTACAGCGTTTCTACGGCAGCCAATCCGTGATGGATAAGCTGCCGCAAATAGAACGCGACGTCGCGCGGGGCGAGTTGCCCGTGGTCGAGGCGGTGGAGATCCTGTTGGGCTAGCCTGCGTTGAGCAGCGACAGGTGCTTGCCCAGATGTTTTTCGAGGAGCTCGGCGTGTAAGTCGGCATTGTTTTCGAGGACCTCGAGAATGCCTTCCTTGAAGCTCCGACCGCTGGCGGCTTTACCCTTAGTCAGGACTGAGCCGAAGGTGACGTGCAACAGCTGGCGGCCGAAATCTTCATCGAGGTATTTGACCTCGTCGGCATCAATGGCACCCAGGCCGGCGACCCAATCGTCGGTAACGGAAATGTGGTAGCTGGCCTTGTCTTCCGGGAAACGGTCAGCGCTGTAGGCAATGATTTCCTTGAACAGGGCAGGGGACTGGCGGCATACGACACGCAAGGCTTCCAGGTAGCTCGTGCCCGCCGTTTTGACGTGCAGCAGATCACCGCAAATGCGGCCGATGCTGGGATAGATCGAGAATTTATCTGAGCCGCTATGGATGGAGATTTTGTAAGGACCCATGGCCTTGGCGATGGCAACGTGGTCTTCCAGTGCGGCCTCGAAGGCGGGGATGTCGCCCTTGTAGTCGATGCCTTTCTCGAACTGGCCAATGAAACGTGGTGCCAGGCTGACAACCGTCACGCCGCGGCGGCGCAGCTCCAACGCAAAGAACAGGTGCTCTAAGTGGGAGGTTGGTGCATCGGTTTCGTCCACCGAGACTTCGATTTCGTAAAGTTTGTTGGCGTTATGTTTGGCGATAAAGCCGGACATCGCGCCGCAGTGCTCGACGGCGCGGGCGTATTTTACGGCAGCGCGGTAGAGGGACTCGCGATCAAATTTAAGCACTCGCGAACCTATGTCCCACTGGCCTTCGAGGTAAGGTTTTTCCCAACTTGCATCGTCAAACACGGAATTGGCAACGAGCTTTTCGACACCCGCTGTCAGCGCGGCTTCGTCCATGTCATCGGCTTCATTGACGACGTGTTCACTTGGGTCGATGGTGAAAAAGCAGAAGCCAGCCTCGGCGGTCCATTGGACGTCTGCCTCGCACTTCAGGTGGTCGGCGTCGGCACCCCATGGGAGTGCGTACTCGGCGGCAGCAATGGTCTCTTGGGCAGCGCGCATGACTTGCTCGGGCGTGCGGTCGGTGCGGTTCATTTCGCGGATCGACTGCTGCGCCATAATGCCCGCAAAGTCGCTGGTTTTGAGAGCGGCCAGATGCCCGGGCCCGGCAAGGCCAAGGCGGTCGCCAAAGCCAAATGATTTCTTGAGTCCCAGGGTTACAGGGGTTTGGTTAGTCATCGTGTTTCGTGTTTTTGGTGAGGTGAATTTTTACGGTTGACGATTGACCCTACACGTGTTGGTTGTTGCTTTTATGTCAAGGTGATAATATTGCGCTTGGCCATATTTTATCTTGGATAACCCTGAATTCCCTCCATTCGTTTGAGTAAAGATCCTTCCAGCTCCGTTGGCACTACCGCCGCTTTGGCCCGTCACTTGGGCCTGTCCCGTTGGACCGTTTCACGAGTGCTGAACGGCCACCCGGGCGTCCTGCCGGAAACGGTTGAGCGTGTGAATAAGGCGATGGCGGAAGTCGGCTTTCAGCCAAACACGCTGGCGCGTGGTTTGCGTGGTGGGCGGACGGGTATTGTGGGGGTCTGCTTTCAGGAGTTGGAGTCGCCGATCCTGGCGCGCAAGGTGTCGCATTTGCAGCAGGCGCTGCGCGAGCTCGGTTACCATGCCTTGATCGAGCTGACCAATGGTGACCGTGATCTGGAGCGGATTGCGCTACGTAATTTTTTGTCCATGCAGGCCGAAGGCATTGTTTTAATCGGTTCTCAGTTGATGGAGGATGACGACGCGCTAACGGCCTGCCAAAAACAAGGCAAGCCGCTCATCTGGGTTGATCCGGAAAGTAAGATTAGCGGCGAGCAGTTGTCCATCGATCGTCCCTATTCAATGCGCCTCGTTTTGGAGCATTTGCATGGGTTGGGGCACCGGCGCTTTGCGGTGCTGGGAATTGACCCTGGGAATCCCTATGGTGCCTTCCGTTGGCCGGCCTTTGAGCGCCATTGCAAACGGCTCAAGATCGACATCCAAAAGAACGCGCAGCAGTTTTACCGTCGCGGCCAGAGAGAGCACGACTATGATTATGGTCGAGAATTAGCCGAGGAAATGTTGGCGGGTGAGCAGCCGCTGCCTACGGCCATCATTGCGCTGAATGACCGGGTAGCCATCGGGGCGATGAACCGTCTGCGCGAGGCAGGGGTTCAGACGCCGCGTGATGTCTCGATCGTAGGCTATGATAACCTAGAGATCGGTGGGCACATCCAGCCGACCCTGACGACCATTGATCAGTGCGCTGAGCGTCTGATGCGGCAAGCGGCCAAGCGTCTGGTTGAGCTGCTCGGAGATGGGCCGCCTCCCGAACAGAAGCCGTCCGGGAAGCTGATTAAGCCGAAGCTGATCGTGCGACAGTCGACCGATAAGCCACCGGATAAATAACATTTTCATGCCTTTCCCGCGATATTGACGTAAAAAACTTGACGAAACCCTACACGTGTTAGTTGATGCGTGAGGTTACCTTTTTTAAACCATGACCCGAATACTCCTTTCCACGACTTCCTACCAGGATACGCCTGGTCCTCATCATGAGCTGCTCGCCAGCAGTGGCGCTGAGATCGTTCGCGAGCGCGGCCCCCTAAGCGAGGCCCGCATGCTGGAACTCGCCGGCGATTTTGACGCATTCCTTTGCGGTGACGACGTCATTTCACGCGCTGTGCTGGAGAAAGCCGCTCCGCGCCTTAAAATCATTGCCAAGTATGGCATCGGCGTGGACAAGATCGATGTGGCTGCCTGCACCGAAATGGGCATCCCATTGGGGTTCACCCCGGGCGTGAATCACACGACCGTAGCCGAGCACACCTTTGCACTCATGCTGGCGCTGTTCCGTAGTTTGGTGACCGAGGTTAACTTCGTTGCTGAAGGAAATTGGAAGCGTCTGACTGGCCATGAAATCATGGGCAAGACGATCGGCATTGTGGGCCTCGGCCGTATCGGTCGCGAGGTCGCGCTGCGCGCCAAGGCGTTTGGCCTGAAGGTGATCGGCTACGATCTCTACTGGCCCGAAGACTTTGCGCGTGAGCATGGCATCGTGCGGGCTGGTGGGCTGACTCAGCTTTTCCGCGACTCGGATATCCTGAGCCTGCACTCGAATCTCACCGAAGAAACGCGCGACATGATCGACGCCAAGTCACTGCCGAATCTCAAGGACGGCGTGGTGATTATCAATTGCGCCCGCGGCGAGCTGGTCAACTCCAAGGACATGGCCGAGGCGCTCGCCAGTGGCAAGGTGGCTGGGTATGGCGCGGACGTGCTCGACGAAGAACCGCCTTCGCCGGACCACGTCCTGCTCAAGGCACCAAACTGCATCATCACGCCGCACATCGGCAGCCGCACCTATGAGAGCGTTGTGCGTCAGGCTACGATGGCGACCCAAAACCTCATCAACATGCTGCGTGGCGAAAAGCCGCTCGCGCAAGTCAACGACGCCCCGATCCCCGCAGCCTTGATCAAATAAGGACTGTTTTCCGCAATGAATAACCTACGCAACAGTTCTGTCTTTGGCGCAATGCTGTTCCTCAGCATGGGGTGTTGCTTTGGCGATGCGACTGTTGTCGAATTCTCGGAGTTAGATGAAGCGCCCACACTGATTAGCCCCCAGCCTTTAGAGATGCCTGGATTGAGAGCTGATCGACGCGCTAACGGTAAATATTGGGTTTTTCTGGAGATCGATGAAAAAGGGTGCGTGGTCACTGCCCACACCGTTGAGGGGCCCAGCCTACGCTTTGGTGAGATCATTGAAGAGAACCTGTTAGATCGCCAGTTTACGACGCCATCGAAGGGTGGGCAAACTGTCCGCGCCTATTCATTTTTACCCATACCAATACATTTCCAATGAGCGAAACATTCTACGTCGTCCCTGAAGAAAAGCACAACGCACTGGTCAAGCAGGCGTATCTTAGCCGTGGCTTTGATGAAGCCGAGGCCAACGCCGCCGCCAAGTTTTCCTCCTATGCGAGCACGCATGGCATTCGCACGCACAACGCGCTGAAAGCCCTGCATCTCGACCACTTGTTTGGCTCCGGTGCCGGTGGCTGCAAGCCCAGCGCAGCCATCGAAAAGAAGGAAGGTCGCTTTGCTGCCTCGCAGGTGTGGAACGCCAACCGCAAGCTCGGCCAGGCCACGGCTTACGAGGCGATCGAAACCGCGATCGAACTCGCCGATAAATACGGCATCGGCCAAGTGTCGGTGGACAATGCATTTCACTACCTTTGGGGTGGTGGTTACGTGATGGACGCGGCGCGCCGTGGTTACATCGCCTACACCAATTGCACCGCGGCGCTAGCGGAGGTGGTTCCCTTTAAAGGCAAGACGCCGACGCTCGGCACCAACCCGCACTCGTGGGGCTTCCCAACGACGGATGCCGTGGGTTTCCCGGTGGTCATCGACTGGGCAACGAGCGTGATCGCCATGGGCCGTGTGCAGCAATTTGCGCGTGAAGGTCAACCCCTGCCTGAAGGTGCCGCGGTGGACGCCAATGGCCAGCCTACGACGGACCCGAAGCAGGTTGCCGCGCTGACTACCTTTGGCGCGCACAAGGGCTACGGCCTGTCTTTGATTAACGAAATTATGGCGGGCTTTATCGGCGGCAGTTTGCCGACTCTGCGTTCGCGTTGGGATCAGCAGCCAGAGGAAAAGCACACGCCGGCTTTCTATTTCCAAGTCATCCACCCGGACGCGATTGCGGGCGAATTCGCTCTCGGTCGCAACTCGGCGGAAAACATCAAGGCGGTGCTTGCCGACATTCTGGGGCAGGGCAACGAAAGCTGCATTCTGCCGGGCCAAATTGAAGCACAGGCCGCCGAGCGCACCCGCAAGAGTGGCGGCTTGCTTTTTACGGAAGCGGAAATTAACGGCTTCAATGAGCTGGCCGACGAGTGCGGTGCTGAGCGATGGAAGGTTGCGGATTTTAAAACCGCCGACTAATTTCCAGGCATGAAACGTTTTGCATCCATATTTGTTCTGTTGCCGGTGCTCCTGATCGCCGGTTGCTCCTCCATGTATTATGGCGCACTCGAGCAAGTGGGCATCCACAAGCGTGAGTTGCTCGTGGACCGCGTCGAGGCCGCGCAGGAAAGTCAGGAGGAAGCAAAGGAAGAATTTGAAGATGCGCTCGAAGCCTTTCGGGCCACAGTCAACGTCGATGGTGGCGAGCTGGAGAAACGCTACGACCGCCTGAAGGGCCAATATCAAGATTGCGAAAAGCGCGCGGAAGCAGTCCGTGATCGCATTGCCGCGGTCGAGGATGTTGCCGAGTCTTTGTTCCGCGAGTGGGAGAGCGAGCTGGGTGAATACTCACGCGACGATTTACGCCGCGCCAGCGAGACTCAGCTTCGCGAAACACGCCGCGAATACAATCGCCTGATCGCCGCGATGACACGCGCCGAGTCCAAGATGGATCCGGTGCTCACGGCATTTGGCGATCAAGTCCTCTTCCTGAAGCACAACCTGAACGCGCGCGCCATCGCCTCGCTGAAGAACGAGGTGACCACCGTGGAGCGTGATGTGTCCGCGCTGATCGACGAGATGAACACCGCGATCAAGGAAGCCGAGATCTTTATTTCTCAAATGAAAAATTAACCCCTGAATTATCGATTATCATGGCCATAGAACTACGACCTGCCTCCGAATGTCTGTACGACGAAATTTCACTCGGTGAAGTTATGCTTCGCCTCGATCCGGGCGAAGGGCGCGTGCACACCACCCGCCAATTCACGGCCTGGGAAGGTGGCGGTGAGTACAATGTTGCGCGTGGCCTGCGTCGTTGCTTCGGCTTGAAAACGGCCGTGGTAACCGCTTTTGCGGATAACCCTGTCGGTCGTCTGATCGAAGACTTCATCTTGCAGGGTGGTGTTGATACCGACTTCATCCAGTGGCGTGACTACGACGGCATCGGCCGCGAAGTGCGCAACGGCCTGAACTTCACCGAGCGCGGCTTCGGCATTCGCGGTGCCGTGGGTTGCCCGGATCGTGGCTTGACTGCGGCCAGCCAGATGAAGCCTGGCGATGTCGATTGGGAGCACATCTTTGGCAAGCTCGGTGTGCGTTGGTTCCACACCGGTGGTATCTTTGCCGCCCTCAGTGATACCTGCCCGGACACCGTCATCGAGGCCGTGAAGGCCGCGAAAAAGTATGGCACGATTGTTTCCTACGACCTTAACTACCGCCCGTCTCTGTGGAAGGGCATCGGTGGCCACGAGCGCTGCCAGGAGGTTAATCGCGAGATCGCCAAGTATGTCGACGTGATGATCGGCAACGAAGAAGACTTTACCGCATGCCTCGGCTTCGAAGTCGAAGGCGTGGACGAGAATATCTCCAACATCGAGATCGATGCCTTCAAGAATATGATCAAGACGGCGGTCAAGGAGTTCCCGAACTTCCAGGCCACCGCCACGACGCTGCGGGCGGTCAAGACGGCGACCGTCAATGACTGGGGTGCTATTGCCTGGCACGATGGCGAGTTCTATGAGTCCACGCCATACCCGGAATTGGAAATCATGGACCGCGTTGGCGGCGGCGATTCCTTTGCCAGCGGTTTGATCTACGGCTTCCTCGCGACCAACGATCCGCAGCAGGCCGTCGATTACGGCGCCGCGCACGGCGCTCTCGCGATGACCACTCCCGGCGACACCACTATGGCCAGCAAGAAGGAAGTGGAAAAGATCATGTCCGGCGGCGGCGCTCGAGTCGTTCGATAAACGACTCGGAAAGTTCGAAGGTTAGTATGTTCGAAGGTTCGAAAGTTGAACCACCGTGTAGAGCATATTGCTTCTGAACTTTCAAACATTCGAACCTTTCAACCTTTCGAACTTATTTATGAACGAATACCTGAACGAACTCTTTACTCTGCAAGGCAAAGTAGCCGTCGTTATTGGCGGCACGGGCGAACTCTGTGGCGCGATGGCCGAAGGCTTGGCCGGCGCAGGGGCTACCGTGGTCCTGGTTGGCCGCAACGAAGAAAAAGCGCAGGCGCGCCTGAAGAAGCTGCATCAGTTTCACGGTGCCAGCTACTTTGAATCCTGCGACGTAGGCTCCAAGGAAGCGTTGGACGACTTGTTGGACCGCGTGCTCAAGAAGAGCGGTCAGGTCGATATCGTAGTCAATGGTGCCGGGGTCAACAGCCCTACGCCGTTCCTCGAAATCGAAGAGGCCGAGTTCGACAAGATCATGAACATCAACTTCAAGTCGGTGTTCCTCGCTTGCCAGGTGTTCGGGCGTTACTTCGTAGAGCGCGGGCAGGGCGGCAGCATGATCAACGTCGGCTCGATGTCGGGCGTTAAGCCGTTGTCCCGCGTGTTCACCTACTCGGCGTCCAAGGCCGCCGTGCACAATCTCTCGCAGAATCTCGCCCGCGAATGGGCCCCGCAGAATATCCGCGTCAATACGCTGGTGCCGGGCTTCTTCCCCGCCGAGCAAAACCGCAAGGTGCTGACCGATGAGCGCGTGGCACAGATCATGGGCCACACGCCGATGAAGCGCTTCGGCGAAGCGAAGGAGCTGGTTGGCGCGACGCTGCTGCTTGCCTCTGACGCGGGCTCGTTCATCACCGGGCACGAACTGCTGGTCGATGGCGGCTACGCATCAATGACCATTTAGAAAGTTCGAAAGGTTTGTCGGTTCGAAGGTTCGAAAGTTGAGCCGAGGCCAATAAACCTTCGAACATTTCAAACTTCCGAACTTTCAAACCTTCCCCACATGTCTTTCATTCACGACGACTTTCTATTGCAAAGTGAAACCGCGCGTCGCCTTTACCACGAAGTGGCCAAGGACGAGCCGATCATTGACTACCACTGCCACCTGCCGCCGGAGGACGTGGCCAACGACCGCCGCTTCCGTAACATTGCCGATATCTGGCTGGGCGGCGATCACTACAAGTGGCGTGCGCTGCGGACCAACGGCGTTGACGAATCGCTGATCACCGGTGACGCCGGGGACTACGAGAAGTTCATGGCTTGGTGCAAGACCGTGCCCGACACGCTGCGCAATCCGCTTTATCACTGGAGCCATTTGGAGCTCGTTCGCTACTTCGGCATCGATGAGCTCATCAGCGAAAAGACCGCGCCCGTCATTTGGGAAAAGGCCAACGCGCTTTTGGCTCAGGACGACTACAGCGCGAACGGCATCTTGAAGAAGTTTCAGGTAAAGGTTGTCTGCACGACCGATGACCCGACCGACACGCTGGCGCATCACGTAGCTGCGGCGAAGGACCCGAATGTCACCACGGCGATGTATCCCACCTTCCGTCCGGACAAGGCGCTGAAGATCGGCGATACGGAAAACTTCAATGCCTGGTGCGACAAGCTGGCTGAAGTTTCGGGTATCGACACGGGTAGCTTCAGTGGCCTGAAGGATGCGCTCAAGCAGCGCCATGATTTCTTCCACGAAGCTGGTGGACGTCTTTCTGACCACGGCCTCGAAAAGTGCTTTGATAAGTTCGTCAGCGATGAGCGTGCGGCTTCGATCTTCGACCACGCGCGTTCGGGCAATGCCGTTGTGCCGGAGCAGGCGGAAGAGTTCGCCAGCAACCTGATGGTTTATTTCGGCCAGCTCGATGCTGAGAAGGGTTGGACGAAGCAGTTGCACATCGGCGCCATGCGCAACAACAACACGCGCTTGTTCAACAAGCTTGGGCCGGACACCGGCTTTGACTCGATTGGCGATTACTCGCAGGGGGCTGCGCTGAGCCGCTACCTCGACCGCCTCGACATGGACGACACCTTGCCCAAGGTGGTTATTTACAATCTGAACCCGGCGGACAATTACCTGATGGGCACGATGATTGGCAACTTCCAGGACGGCTCCATCGCGGGTAAGATTCAATTCGGCAGCGGCTGGTGGTTCCTCGATCAGAAGGAGGCCATGGAGTGGCAGATGAACACGCTCTCCAACCTCGGTTTGCTCAGTCGCTTTGTTGGCATGCTCACGGATTCGCGCAGCTTCCTCAGCTACCCGCGCCACGAGTATTTCCGCCGCATCCTGTGCAACCTCATCGGGAACGATGTCGAGCAAGGCCTTATCCCGAACGAGTGGGACCTCTACGCGCCGATGGTGAAAAACATCTGCCATGACAACGCGGCCAATTTCTTTGGCTTCGAGATCCCAGCGTAAATTTATCCTCCCCCCAGATAACCACAAATCCCTCACACATGAACGAAGTAAGAATTGGCATTATCGGCGTCGGCAACATGGGCACTAGCCACGCCAAAAACATTATCGCGGGCAAGGTTCCCGGCGCGAAGCTCACCGCTTTGTGCGACAGCGACCCCAAGCGCTTGGAGGCGTTTTCCGAGCAAAAGCATTTCAGCGACGCCCAGGAGCTGATCGGCAGCGGCGAGATCGACGCCGTCATCATCGCCACACCGCACTACCCGCACACCACGCTGGGCATCGCCGCACTGGAAGCGGGCTTGCACACGCTGGTGGAGAAACCCATTTCCGTGCACAAGGCCGACTGCGAGCGCCTTATTGCCGCGCACCAGAATAAGAACCTCGTGTTTGCCGCAATGTTCAACCAGCGCACGGACCCGCGCTACGTGAAGCTGCGTGAGCTGATCACCTCCGGCCAGTTGGGCCGCATTAATCGCATTAACTGGATTATCACCGACTGGTTCCGCACCGCCGCTTACTATGCATCCGGTGGTTGGCGCGCGACTTGGGGCGGTGAAGGTGGCGGCGTGCTGCTCAACCAGTGCCCGCACCAGTTGGACCTCATGCAGTGGCTGTTCGGCATGCCGACTGAGGTGCGCTCCTATTGCCAAATTGGTCGCTTCCACGACATCGAAGTCGAGGACGATGTAACGACTTACCTCAAGTATGAAAACGGCGCGACGGGCGTCTTCATCACCACCACCGGTGAGGCTCCCGGCACGAACCGCCTGGAAGTCGCCGCCGAGCAGGGCAAGGTTGTTATCGAAGGCGAGGGTATCCAGTGGACGCGCAACGAGAAGCAAACCACGGAATTCTCGAATGAGACCAAAGGTGGTTTTGATAAACCTCCGGTGTGGGATATTAAGATTCCTACCAGCGGCTTCGGCGAGCAGCACATCGGCATCATGAAAAACTTTGTCGATGCGATCCTGAATGGTGCTGAGCTGATTGCGCCCGCAGCCGAAGGCATCCATTCGGTGGAGCTGGCCAATGCGATGCTTTACTCAAGCTTCACCGACTCGACGCTCAAGCTGCCGCTCGATGGCGCTGCCTACGAGGCGCACTTGAAAAAGCTGATCGCCGAATCCACCCACAAAAAGAAAACCGTCGAGACCGGCCCGGCCGATCTTTCGGGTTCTTTCAGTAACTAACCCTGCAACACAAAGTATCATGTCTAAAGACGGAATGAATTATGCGCCGACTGCGGCCAAGCCAAAGCCGGTCGTTGACAAGGGTGAGTTTATCTTCGCCGCCACTCATCTTGATCACGGCCACATCATGGGGCAGGTCAATGGACTGTCGGAGGCCGGGGGGGTGCTGAAGTATATTTACGAACCCAACCCCGCCGCGAATCAGAACAAGGTCGATAACCTGTTGGCAAAAAGTCCTGAAGCGAAGGTGGTCGATTCGTTGGACCCAATTCTCGAGGATGATGCCGTGCACATGGTGGCTGCCGCCGCCATCCCAAGCCTGCGTGGACCTTTGGGATGCAAAGTAATGGAAGCCGGTAAAGATTACTTTACCGATAAGTGCCCGTTCACTTCACTGGACCAACTGAACCAGGCCCGTGAAACCGTTGCCAAGACCGGCCGCAAGTATCAGGTCTATTATTCCGAGCGCGTGCACGTCGAGTCCGCGTGGTATGTGGACGAACTGATCCAGAACGGTGCCATTGGCGACATCGCACACATGGAGATCTTTGGGCCGCACAGCCTGAACAAGCCCAGCCGCCCAGAGTGGTTCTTCGACAAGTCGCAATACGGCGGCATCCTTACCGACATCGCTTCGCACCAGTTCGACCAGTTCCTGCACTACACGCGCCAGTCCAGTGGCGAGGTGCTGCACGCCCGCGTGGACAACTTGGCGAATGCCGACAAGCCCGAGCTGGAAGACATCGGCGAGGCCGTGCTAAAGCTCGACAACGGCGTGTCCTGCTTCTCCCGCGTCAACTGGTTCTCACCGAAGGGTGCACGTGGCTGGGGCGATGGCCGCAGCTTCATCACCGGCACCAAGGGCACGATCGAAGTGCGCAAGTATTTTGATTCCGGCGTGTCGAACACCGGTAACATCATTATCCTTGCGGATCAGGACAGCGAGCAGCGGATCGAAGTGAGTGGCCAAGTCGGCTTTCCGTTCTTCGGTCAACTGATCCTCGACAGTCTTAACCGCACCGAGAAGGCGATGACGCAGGCTCACGCCTTCATGGCATCCGAGCTTTCCCTGCGCGCGCAGGCGATCGCCGACGCCAACCGGTAAGGCCGATTATCTGGATTTACGCCGTAGTAGCCCAACGCCTGCCAAGCACGTCAACGCCATGATCGTTGCGTATTGGGCAGGCTCGGGAACTGCGGCGTAGAAATCAGAGCTGCGGTTAATCACTGCCCAAACGGCATCGTTGGTAACGTCGAACCCGTATGCTCCCAGGTAGCTTGATAGGTCATCACCGTAAAGCGCGGTAAAGTCTCCGAAGCTACCTTGAAAACCCATCTGTTCAGGGGTTGCTACGTTGCCAACATTGTTTTCGGTTACGTTAATCCACAGATTGCTCTCAGAATCGAGTGCAGCCAGATAGCTATCGCTGAGGATGGAGCCATCTGAAATCTGAATGACGATCAGGTCGTCGTCGTAGCTGTTAAACGAGAATACACTGCTTTGGCGTATGGCGTCATTATTAGCTGAGCTGCTTTCAGAGACGGTGAAGTCGATGAAGCGAATATCTGACGATTCACCGCCGAGCCAACTCATTACCGAGCCGCGCTCGGATTGAAGGTCACCCATGACGGAGTAACTTTGGCCTGTGTATAGGTGCCGCTGATATTGACCGCCAAGCAAGATGACTTTGTTGGTGACGCTAAACGATGAGCGTGGGCTTTCAGTGGTTTCCTTTATGATTAGCTGACCACCTTCTACGGTGATGTCGCCCGTGCCTGCGGCATCCGTAGCGCCCACGACGAGGATGCCGTCCTTTACCGTCGTGCCTCCCGTGTAGGTATTGTTCGTGAATACCGGCGCCAGGACCGTTTCGCCATTGGCATTTTGCTGAACCACAGAAAGGTTCCCGAGAAGAGCGTAACCGACGACATACTCGCCGGAACTTCCGTCCGTTGACATGGATTGGTTAAAGACGACCTTGCCGCCATTACCACCACCACTAATTGCTTCAAAACCAATTGACGGCGCATTGCCGTCACTGCCAACGGTAAGCGTTCCCACGCCATCTTTGCTATCGCCAAGTATGAGTGAAGGGGAATCCGTCGAAACTTGAGTCAGTGTGGAGCCTTGGCTCAGAACCAGATTCATGCCACCGCCAATGGTGATCGACTGGGCGGTGAGGGTTTTGTTCTCACCGAGGGTCAGAGTATTCGAGTTGCCCGCAATGTCGTCATCGGTCAATTGCAGCGTTTCCGTGGCAGTCACATTTAGGTTAATATTACCACCCCGGTGGCTGGAAAAGTTGTTGGTAATGATGCTGCCGCCTCCGCTGGAGTCCATCAACGTCCCGTTGTTCAGCGTGAGTGACGGGATCGTCAAGACATTGGCCATGACATCTACCTCGCCATCCTCAACGATCAGTGCTGACGTGTTCTGCAAGGCATTGGCATTGACGACGGCCAGTTGAGAACTCGAGACCGTGGTCGATCCTGTGTAAGTATTGGCGACATTGAAATTTACTTCACCACCGCCCTGGATTGTCACGTTGAGTTCTCCGGAGCCGTCGGGAGAATTGAGCGGCGTGTTGAATTCATAGCCTTGCCCTTCGCTGACATTGATCTCCAGTTCGCCCACACCGGCACCTGATTCGATAGAGCTTACGTTCAAGTCCGGTAGATTTGTCACCGAAAGCTTACCGTGATCGCCTTCGTTTAACCCAAGAACGACCTTGGAATTGTCTTCCAGCACATTGAGGGCACTGCCTTGAAAACGGAGTTCCCCGCCGGATTCGCTACCGATGGTTAGTGATTCTACGGTTAGCGTCGATTCAGCTGCGGAAACGACCAGTGATTGGATGTTGAGGGTGTTGACCGCTTGGCTTCCTTCCAACGTCAGGGTGCCACTTCCGATTGTGGTCAAGGAACCATCCGCTTCCGTATTATCCCAATCGCCACTGGAGCCGACAGAAGTACCTCCGCCCAAGGCGTTGTCGGCGAGGGTGAGGTCGTTGCCCATGCTTAGGGTGATATCGCCGCCGGCAAAAAGATCGCGACCATATGCGCTGCCATCGTTTGAACCGGCCCAGCTGTAATCCGCTACGCCTGCCGTGACTTCTGATCCGCTGAAACTGACATTGCTGATGGCCAGCGTCGCTCCGTTGCGCACAAAGACAGCACCGCCTGCACCGAGTCCGCCACCACCGGCGCCGCCATCGCCTGGCGAGCTGAATTGTCCTACTTCGCCCGTGCTACCGGCACCAGCACCCCAGCCAGCTGCGCCACCGGAGCCGCCATCGCCTCCATCTAAGGGATCTTCAGAAGAGCCGCCACCTGAGCCGCCACCGCCGCCGCCGCCGAAACCACCAGCGCCGCCGTCGCCACCGTTCCAGCCGCCTTGGACGGAAAATGTTTTAGCATTGGTTCCTTGGCCGCCACCGCCGCCGCCAGCTCCAAATCCTCCATTGCCGCCGCTTCCGCCATCAGAGCCTTGGTGGTGGTCGCCAAATCCGTCATCTGAGGCACCGGCAGCGCCACCGCCACCACCGCCTCCGAAATCCTGGCCATCGCTGCCATCGCTGGGTTCGGTGCTAACGCCGATACCCGAGTGCCCGCCGGCACCTCCGGTTCCGCCCGTGAAGCTGCTGCCAGTTCCCGGGCCGCCGCCATTGCCGCCACCGGATACCGTTGAGTCGCTTGGGCCAATCTGGCTCCCCGGCTGATTGTCCTGGGCCTGTGTATTGGAGCCACCGCCCATGCCACCGCCGCCACCGCCGCCGTTGACCTCGTTGTCCGTGTAGCCGGTACTGCCTTCTCCTCCGGTTGCGGAGGCCCCGCTGAAGTGCATATTATTCAGGCTGATGCTGCCACTGTTGATAAAGACGGCACCGCCCAGGCCCGCGCCACCACCTCCGCCGCCGCCGCCATTGCCACCCGCGCCGCCAGTGACACTCGCATCCTTAATGGTGAGTCCGTTGATGGTCACACTGCCACCGTCAAAATAGAAGGCCCGGTCCTTGGACTGCATGTCGATCGTCACCCCGGTTCCATTGATGGTCAGCCCATTGGTATTGGCGGCATTTAGGCTAACGACTAATTGTGAATCGAGAGACAGCGATGTAATGCTGTTATCAAAATTGATCGTAAATGCCTCGGTGCTGGCGTTCGCCTGGGCAATGCCTTCGGCTAAAGATCCTGCGCCACTTAGATTGGTGTTCGTTACCGTGTAGTCTGCCCACATGCCGGTGCAACCGAACATAGTTAGCGTGAAAGAAATAAATTTTACTGTAGCTTTCATTTTAGCAGTAGAGGTGTGTGCCCTTGATAAATTCCCGTAAACAGCCTATTTTTAGTGGCATGCTTGCCTGCTGCGAGCAAAAGTCGTGCCCGACTTATTGGAGCAGGTCTGCTGCTGCCTTACCGTTCTCGCGTAGGGCGCGGAGGCTGAGGCTTTCGCTGCGCTTGGCTAAACGCTGGCCGGACTCGTCGCGGACGAGTGGGCAGTGGTAAAATGCGGGCGGTGCTGCATTGAGCGCACGGTAGAGGAGTAGCTGCCTTGCCGTAGATCGGAGCAAATCCGCGCCGCGCACGACCTCGGTCACGCCCATGGCGATGTCGTCCACGACGACGGCCAGTTCGTAGGCGGGCATGCCGTCGCGGCGCCACACGAGAAAGTCGCCGAAGTCCGTGCCGGCGGTGAAACTTTGTAATCCAAAGTAACCGTCGTCAAAGGTCAGCGTCTCGCCATCGGGCACACGGAACCGCCAGTTGGTTTCACCGGGTTCGGTGGTGTCCAGGCCGGCGTTATCGATTGGTCGCCAACTGGTCGGGAAGATGGCCTCGCTGTCCTGCTCGTCGTCATTTGCCGGGGCTTCCTGGGCGAGACCCGATTCAACGGCGTCGCGCAACTGTCTGCGCGAATGCGAACTCGGGTAAATGAAACCGCTGTCCTTGAGCTGCCGCCACGCCTCGAGGTAGCGCGCGGTGCGTTCGCTTTGGCGGTAGGGGGCGTCGGGCCCACCGATGTCCGGACCGGCATCCCAGTCGAGCCCCAGCCAACGCAAGTCTTCCATGGCCGCCTGTGAGTATTCCGCTTTGCATCGCAAAGTATCGATATCCTCGTCGCGGTAGATTAAGGTGCCGTTCGCCTCGCGGGCCCGCTGCCATGCGGTGTAAAAGGTCCGCGCGTGGCCCAGGTGCAGGTAGCCCGTGGGGGTGGGGGCGAGGCGTCCTACGTAACGGGCCGACATGGGCTAGACTCCATACAGCGCGCCGTAGCGCTCGCGCAGGTAGGCGATCAGTGGAGCCGGGGAGATTTCTTCGCCGATGGCGTTTTGAATTAGCTCGCGGGTGCCGTAGCGCCTGCCGTGGCGATGGACCTTGTCGCGCAGCCACTGGAGGAGGCTGCTAAAGTTGCCGTCGGCGATCTCCGTTTGCAGGTTCGGTAGATCGGTGTTGGCGGCGTTCCATAGTTGCGCGGCCAGCACGTTGCCCAACGAGTAGCTCGGGAAGTAGCCAAAGAATCCTTCCGACCAATGGACATCTTGCAGGCAGCCTTCGGAGAACGACTTCGGCGTCAGGCCAAGCAGCTCTTCGCTGAGGCGGTTCCAGGTTTCCGGCACGTCGGCCACGGTGATGTCGCCTGCAAAGAGCGCGCGCTCGATCTCAAAACGCAGGATGACATGCAGGTTGTAGGTCACCTCGTCGGCGTCAACGCGGATGGGCTGGCGTTGCACGGCGTTGATCGCCAGGCGCAGGTCTTCGGAGGAAACGTTCTTTAGCTGCGCGCTGAACGCCTCGCGGTAGCGCGGCTCGTAGAAGCTCCAGAAAGCGTCACTGCGGGCGACTTGGTTTTCCCACAGTCGGCTTTGCGATTCATGCACGCCCATGCCGACGGCGTTCGAGAGCGGCAGGCCGAAGCTGTCCGGATTGCCGAGGCGGAGGCCTTGCTCATACATGCCGTGGCCGGCCTCGTGGATCGCGCTAAAGAGCGAGTCGAGCGGGTTGTCGGGGAAGAAGCGCGTGGTCAGCCGGGTGTCCCAGCCGCTACCACCGCAGAAGGGATGCACTGCGGTATCGAGGCGGCCGTGTTGGAAATCAAAGCCAAGCCGCTCCAGCACCTCGCGCAAAAACGACTCCTGCGCCTCGACGGGGAAGCCCTTGAAAATGGACACATCGGCCTGGCGCGGTGCGGCGAGCACCGACTCGGCTAAGTCACGCAGCGGCGTGCGCATTTCGTCGAACAAATCCGAGAACACGGCCGACGACATGCCTGGGTCGAAGCGGTCGATCCAGTAGTCGTAAACATTGCCTTCGCTGCCCAGGTATTTGGCCTCCTCGTGGGCGAGCTGGATCTGCGTTTGCAGCATCGGGGCAAACGAGGAAAAATCGCTCTGCTTGCGCGCCTGCGTCCAGGCGTGGTAGCCGGCGCTGGCGGCCTCGGACTTGCGTCGCACGAAGTCAGCCGGCAGCTTGGCGGCGCGGTCGTATTCGCGGCGGGTTTCACGGACCACACACGCGGCGTCGGGCTCCAGCTCCTGTTGCTCCAGCTCGGTTAGCCACTGGCCGACCTCTGGGCGGGTAAACTCGCGGTGAACCACCTCGGCCAAAGCGGAGTTTTGCTGCCCGCGCAGCTCGGCGGCACCGGGGGGAAGGTTGACTTGCTCATCCCAGCCAAGCAGGCCCGAGGTCGCGTCGAGCAACGCGGTGTTTTTGAGAGCAGCGGTAAGTTTGGCGTAGGTTTCCATGGAAAAATTGTGTTCTAGTTCTTAGTGCCTGGTTCTTGGTTTAGTGTTGGCGTCGATTCAGTTGAAAGGCCAACCACGAACCAAGCACTAAGCACCAAGGCACCCTTATAGATAGTCCTCGATTTCGTAAACGGTCTCATCTTTGCGCGGGCCGCGCAGGCGGTTGAGTAATTTCTTAGAGCCCTTGGCCTCGACGACGGCCATGGGATCGGCGTCCAAGTCGTCGCCGTATTCTTCCTCCAGTGCGTCGGGGTCTTCGCCGCGTTCGAGGCGGGCGGCCATCTCGCGCAGGGCAGGGGGGAGCGCCTCGCCGGTGACTTCGCCTACGCGGCGCAGGAGATTACCCAACTGGCGCGGATCGGTGTTGTTCTCGTCCATGCCCTGGAATTCGCGCTCCAGTTCGTTGATGGCCTGTTCGTAGCGCGGGTCGTCGTATTTGGAGTCGTCGAGCGCGGGGTCGCCCTCTACGCCGAGCGCTTTAACAAACGAAAATTGCGACACCTGCTTCTGCATCGGCCACTCGGGGTTGGCCGGGCAGCGCGGCGTCTTGTCCGCGTGCTTCAGGCTGCGGGCGTAGAAGGTGTAGATCGTGTGGTTTTGTGGGCAGTAATATTCGTAAAATGGCATGGCTGGCAATGATGTCCGGGCCCGGGTTCGCGATTGCGAATGGGCAAAGAATCTACAATGTTGGCGATGAACTTTGTTCAAGTCGAAACGTTTTCGCCACATGATCATTCGCGAGCAAATAGACATTGCCCTGCCGTCGGAGCCGATCTGGGAAATGCTGCGCTTTGCCGAATACCTGGAGC
Organism: Cerasicoccus sp. TK19100; assembly: GCF_027257155.1. Taxonomy (NCBI): domain Bacteria; kingdom Pseudomonadati; phylum Verrucomicrobiota; class Opitutia; order Puniceicoccales; family Cerasicoccaceae; genus Cerasicoccus; species Cerasicoccus fimbriatus. The sequence continues at coordinate 325,812 of NZ_JAPWDU010000004.1, read as the reverse complement.
TGTGGAACCCGAAATGCGTCCACTGCACTGGCCCGGGGCGTGAGCTGCGCGTCGGCGATCGCTTTCAGGCTACGCACAAGCTAAGCCGCGAGATGACGAGCGATGTCGAGGTGCTGACCTTCGAGGCCCTGCGGGAGCTGGTGCTGCGCTACTACCCGCGCGAAATGGGCGGCTATGTCGACGAAACCATTACACTGGAGCCCATTAGCCCGACCCGGACCCGCGTCCGCCACGTGACCGATATGACGCATTCCTCAATCCCCAAATGGGTGCGCCCACTGATCTGGTTCCTCACCCGCTTTGGCAAAAAGACCGGCCCCGGTCCGCTGGACGGCCTTCGGGATGCGGCGATCGCTCAGGCGGGGATGTTGGGGCGGAGTTTTTCTTACTGAACGTTAAGAGTAGCTGGCCGCCATGGAGCGCCGAAAGGCGCGGAATGAAGGGTCAGCTATCTCGTCTAGTTCGAATTTACTGTTTTAGTCGACTGGCTCATAGTGACAGATTTTAGAAAGCCTTCTAGGCATGGGCTCAAAATCAGGGATTTTGTGTTTTCCATAACTCGACCATAGCTCCTTCTCAGGTGATGCAAAATGAAGGAAGAAAGTCACTCTTAATACCCCATCAATTGGCGCAGGGACTGTTGAAAATGACCTTGAATACAAAAATTCCCCACAAGGCGATAGATATGTATGCATGTATGCTGCCTGCCAAGATGAACGAGGAGCTTGTGGAATAGGCTGCGTAAAATCACATACTTTAAAATTTTCATCAGGTTCCTCGATGAGCACTTCAAAGAGAATTGTCGATCGAAGTTGCTTCTCACAGAATGCGCGTGCTTGCTGCTCTTCTTTTTTGCCGCTGAGGTGAGAATAAAGTGCCTTGAATTGCCTTTGTATGAGGTCTTCATCAACAGGCAGCTCAAATGCGCCTAAGACTCTTACTTTGTCGTTCATCTCTTTTCGAACAGTACTATTGATGACACCTCAAAACTTACGAACTGGGTAAAACATTAGTGTGTTTCTTGGCTCGAGAGTGGCCGTGAAGCTTTAGTTCGTCAAGGTTTCAGCTTATTAAGAGTAGATTTTTCTTAGTGGCGGATAGTATTCCAGTTCGTAACTTTTCGCACGATGCTATGTGGGGGTGCTGGAATCGCTATTGGGTAATCGTGAGAAGCAGAGACGGCGTTCACCGTCATACATTTCGTGGAATGCCGTATGGGAGGAGATTGGAAAAAGTGCCCTCGGGTTTTTGAAAGACAACAGTTACTATGTTGCCTCAACATAGCAGGCTATGTTACGCCAACAACAGTGGCTGTGTTGGAGAAACAACAGTAGTGGCTTTTTCAAAACACAGCATGCTGCTTTTGGAAAACATAGCATAGGGCTTTTTCAAAAAGACCCAGTAGGCTTTTCGGAAAAGCAGCATGGGTCTTTTGCCAAACACAGCATAGGGAAACGCTATTTTGGCTCAGTTGCTTCAGTTGGCCTGCTTTTGGGGGATCATTTCGTCCTCGGGGCGGACTTAGGGGTGCCTGCCTCGCCTCAAAGGACAATTTTGCGCGAACGCGGACGCCCCGGAGGTGCGTCCCTACCATTTTCGTTGCCCGATTTTCGCTGCGCGCCGCCGTCGCGTGTGGCCACAAAAAGGCCCGCCGCTGAACACGACGGGCCATGGTAATGGATTTGAATAGATGCGCAGGTCAGGCGACTTCCATCTTGGGAAGTTCTGCGGGGATGTCGACGCTGTGCTTGTTCTTGCGCTTCACCTTCATGAGGCGGGAGCGGCGGCGCAGCTTGCGGTCGAGTTTGTTAATCATCCCGTCGATCGATTTGTAGAGATCGTCGCTGGAATCGCTAACGACCATCGGGGGGCCGTTAATCTCGATGTGTCCTTTCGCAATGAATTCATCCTGGCCGCTCTTGTGAGAGTTGGTCTCGAGCTCCACGCGAAGTCGAATAATGCGCTCTTCGTGGTTAAAGAGTTTCTCAGCCTTTTCTTTCACGATTCGCTTGAGCGACTCAGTGAGATCGAGGTGAACGCCGCTTATGATGACTTCTTTGGTATTCATTGGCATTTTCCGTTTGTGGTTCTGTGGTTTTCGCTCCAGTAAAGGAGCACTAATGAAATTAATTAACGCCATCAGGCACTGTCTGCTTACTTAGACTGGGCCCAGAACGTAAGGTTCCATGCATGAACAACGATAGCTTATCCCGTGCCGTACAAAAATATACCGCCGTCATTGTGACGGGCGGTTCTTCTGGAATAGGTAGCGGTCTCATTGCTGCGATCGCAAAGTTAAACCCGTCCGCGAAGATATGCAACATTTCTCGGTCGGAACCTAAAAATAATTTTCCGGATGGCGTGTTGACGCACATTCCCGGGGACCTGTCGCAGCCCTCCCAGGTAGCCGACGTCGGCGGCAAGGTGATCGACTGGCTCAAACTTAACGGCGGGGCCGGCCAAGTGCTTCTCGTAAACAACAGCGGGGTAGGGGCTTACGGATTCGCGCAGGACATCCCCACGGACCAGCAACTGACGGTGATCGACCTCAACGTCCGCGCAGTCGTCCACCTGACGCAGATCCTGTTGCCGCAGCTGCTTGAGCGCGGGGGAACAGTCATGACCATCGCCTCCACGGCCACCTTCCAGCCCACGCCGGTCCTTTCGGTTTACGGGGCCACGAAGTCCTTCGTCTTCAACTGGAGCCTGGCTCTGGGTAATGACCTCAAGGACACTAAGGTGAATACGATCGTCATTTGTCCGGGCCCGACGGACACCGGGTTCTTCGAGGCAGCGGGCTTTAGCGGCAAACCGCCGGGCGTGGTCGAAACTGAACAGGTTATCGACGTCTGCCTGAACGCCATCGCCAAAGGCAAAAAGCACGACATCTGCGGCACAGCCAACAAGTTAATGTGTTTCTTCTCCCAACATTTGCCGCGTAATTTCCTGACTAAAGAAGCCGGCAAACTGATGCGTAAAATCCGTCACCCGGACAACGTTAAGTAATATACGTGCCTAATTTCACTCAGACGCTCACGCTGCGCACGGCTGGCCGGAAGACCTATGAGTTTACGGACCAGATCGCGGCGGCGCTGCGCGAGTCGGGTCTCCAGGCGGGCACGTTGACGGTGTTCTGCCAGCACACCAGTTGCAGCCTGGTGATCATGGAAAATGCCGACCCGTCGGCGCGCGCGGATCTGCATTACTTCATGGACAAGCTCGTCCCCGAGGACGACCCCAATTATACCCACACACTGGAGGGCCCCGACGATATGACCAGCCACATCAAGATGGCGCTCACCCGCACCTCGGAGGTGATCCCTTTTGTCGACGGCCGCTTGTGCCTCGGTACGTGGCAAGGCGTATTCTTGTGGGAGCACCGCGATATGCCGCATTCGCGCCGGATTGTGCTGTCGTTCAACGGTGAGTAGGTAAGTAGCACAGGCGTCCCGCCTGTGTTTTACTCTAATACTTCGAGCCCAGTAATAATGATCGAATCGGGCACAGGCGGGACGCCTATGCTACGGATGGCCGTTACCTAAGTTATGGAGTGCGCCAGTCCTCTGGCGCTTTAGGATTTTGCAGGGGCTTGGATGCTGCGCATTGAGCGATGCTTTGCGCCGGTTTTTCAGCGGAGTTGAAAATGCTGAAAGCGCCAGAGGGCTGGCGCACTCCATATCGCTTGCTGTGCGTTAGGGAGATTCTTGGCTATTCCACCCGCACAATATGCCCGCGCTCGACGCCGTTGCTATTCGCGACTGGCTTATCGCAATAACAATGATCGAATCGGGCACAGGCGGGACGCCTATGCTACGGATGGGCGTTACCTAAGTTCTGGAGTGCGCCAGCCCCCTGGCGCTTTAGGATTTTGTGTGGGCTTGGATGCTTGCGTATCGAGCGATGCTTTGCGCCGGTTTTCAGCGGAGTTGAAAATGCTGAAAGCGCCAGGGGGCTGGCGCACTCCATATCGCTTGCTGTGCGTTAGGAGGAAATTCTTGGCTATTCCACCCGCACAATATGCCCGCGCTCGACGCCGTTGTCCTCTTCGAGGATGGCGATGGTGGTCCGTTCGTCCTGGCGCAGCATGTTGGCGCGGCTGAGGAAGACTTCCTCCACGCCGAGGGATTCACCGGTGTCGGGGTCCGTCATTTCCTCGCCGACGGCATAGACGTTCAAGGATTGACCCGGGGCTATCGTGAAACCATTGGCCGTGCCCTTGTTGATCGTGATCTGCATGCCGGTCTTGGCGACGACTTTGGCGGGGAAGAGATCGCTCGTGATGTTGGCGGCAATGTCCATTGCCATCGCTTGGGCGGCGCGGTTGTAGACGATGGTCTCCAGGTTGCCCTCGCGGTTGGCAAAGGCAAAATACTGGCGCGTGTCTTCACTGTCCACCTGAGAGCTATGGCTGGCGATCAGCGCGCCAGTCGTGGAGTCATAGAGACGGGAAACGGCGTTGATCGTGATCAGTTCGCGAGTGGTCGTGCGGGCGATGGAGGCGAAGTTTGCGCGTTCGTTCATCACGTTGAAAAAGTCGATGCCGACGACGAGCACGTAGCTGGCACCGGAGATGTCGCCCTGCTTGGCGGCGTTGTCGGGGTTGATATTGCCCGACTGGCCGAGGGTTTGCTCGGCAATGATTGGCGGCAGGTCGGTGCGGCTGATCACGTTAAACTTGCCCGTCTGTCCGAAGGCGTTGAGGAGCTGGCTTTGCAGGGAGTTGACCACCTGGGGCAGCGCATCGGTTTCGGCTGGCGTGCGGTCGCTCTGGATGATGATCGGCGACACGTTGATCGGCGAAATGGCGAGTGTGGGCTTGTCCGCGAAGGCGACGCTGGCGGCAAGGAGGGCAAAAAGGGCGAAGATTGGTTTCATGGTCTGTTAAACGGGTGTGAGACGGAATTTATTCAACCTCTTTGGGGCGTTTGAAGATGTAGATGTATTGGGCACCGCCGCGGCGCTCGCCACCAAGGGTGAACCCGACCAGCTCAAAGCCTTTCTGGCCGTAGTCGTTGAGCTGTCGTTCGCTGAGCGGGGTGGAGCCTTCGAAGGTCTGGTATTCCCACTGAATGCGTGTGGGCACGGTGCGCACCGCGTCGGCGGTGGATGGGGTGATGGTGACCTTGGCAGGCAGGCTGGATGCGAGCATCAGGCTGACCAGGGCGGCGGCGATGAAAGGTGTGCGTTTCATGGCAAGTTAAACGAAGCTCGGGCGGCGTTTATTCGGCCTCTTTGTAGGGAACGGGGAATGGGTTGCCCCACAGGCTGTTTTCGTAGATGAAATTGGGTGCCTGGTTGGTGTCCACGCGGAAACCGCTCTGGCGCAGGGCCTCGGCTTCGCCACGAATGCGCTCGGCCTCGGCGTCGTCCAGTTCGCGGCCGCTCTTGAGCTCCTCCAGGAAGGCGCTCAGTTCTTGCCACTGCTGTTGGCCCTCGGCGGAAAAATTCATCTGCGCCACGAGGACAAAGCCGTCGGAGAGGTTCACGTTGCGCTCCCAGGAGACGAAGCCGTCGCGGATGAGGCGTAACTGGTGCAAGCCGGGGCGCGCTTCGAAGGTGCCCGGGGCGCTGCCCAGCACGACGCCATCGAGCTCCACGCTCACGCCAGTCGCTTCGATGGGAAATTTATCCGCAGAGACGGTGACCACGTTGTCCTTGTCGATGACCACGTTGGGCAGGGCGATGTCCTGCAGGCGCGGCGTGATGGCAAAGGTAACGGGGGCTGCCGGTTGCGGGGCCACGGGAATATTGCCGAGCTTGGCCTCTTCGCGGGCGCTCTGGGCGATGAGAGCCGCGGCTTCGGTGATCAGGCCGTTGAGCAAGTCGTTGTCAATGATCTCGATCGTGGCATCGTCGCGCAGCGCCTCGGAGACGGTAATCTCTTCGCCGACGAGGCCCGCGCCGCCACTGGACTCCAGTAAACTATAAGAGACGCGCAGGCGATAAACGGTGTTGGCCGTGGCGATGTCGTAGCCCTCGTATTTCACTTGGCGCTGGCCGAAGGAGACAAGGTTGGCGACGAGCAGATAGTCGGCACCCAGCGTCTGGGCCAGGCGCAAGGCAGAGGAGCTCGACGCCAGCGCGCGGCCGAGGTCTTCGATCTCCGGGTCGTTGGCGAGCGAGTTGGCCACCTCCTGCCGGCTGATTACGTTAAAGCCCTGGCCGTTCAGATTCGCCGCGAGCAGGGACTCCAGCGCATTGGCTTTGTCGGCCAACTGCACGCCGGCGAGGTTATTGACAAAAACCGCGGTCTTGCGGCCATCCAATTGGGCATGGGCCACGCTGGCGACGCACAGCATGAACAGGATCCAAATACGGAAAATCGATGTGGGCATGAATCACAGCGTAATCAACAAACCGCCTCTGGCAAAAGGAAAGTGCGTTTTCGTCGTGCCGAAATTTACCGATACCAGACGACGGTAATGCGATTTAGCCCGGGATGACTCGATGTGGTTTTTGAGAAGATCAAGTTTATCGTGAAAAGTCAGTCTAACATGTGATATAAACTCTGCTTGACTGTGTGTTACGTTTTTGACCCACTGTCATTGGCTTTATTTAACGTTCAACCCCCTGAACATCCCCCACATGGCAAAACACTCTGACGACATTGACTCCGAAGGCCAAGAGGCCTGGGAGGAACAAGACGCTACCCAATACGAAGAATCGCCCGAGGGCGAATACGACGCGGCCGCGACCGATGAGGCCGTTGCCGAGTATGAGGAGCAATTTGCCGAGCAGGCAATGCAGCAAGCCTCCGACGAAGACATGGAGGCGCTCGAAACGCTCCGCAATGGCTATGCCGCGATCAAGCAGGAGCTGGGCAAAGTCATCGTCGGGCAGGACTACGTGATCGACCAGGTGCTGATGGCGATCTTCACCAAGAACCATGCGCTCCTGATGGGCGTGCCCGGTCTGGCGAAGACGCTGCTCATCTCGACGCTCGCCAAGACGCTCCACCTGTCTTTTAAGCGCGTGCAGTTCACGCCGGACCTCATGCCGTCGGACATCACCGGCACGGAAGTCATGGCGACAAATCCCGAGACCGGCGAGCGGCAGTTCCGCTTCCTCAAGGGGCCGATTTTCGCGAATATCGTCCTCGCCGACGAAATTAACCGAACCCCGCCCAAGACCCAGGCCGCGTTGCTCGAAGCGATGCAGGAGCGCCAGGTCACCGTCGGCGGTGAGGTGCATACGCTGCCGAGCCCGTTCTTCGTGTTGGCCACGCAGAACCCGCTGGAGCAAGAGGGCACCTACACGCTGCCGGAAGCGCAGTTGGACCGCTTCATGTTCCTGATCAATGTCGACTATCCCGACACGGACGAGGAAATCGAAATCATGAAGCGCGCCTCCAGCCCGTCGGGCGAAGAGGTCCATGCGATCCTCGACGAGGAGACGATTATTCAGCTCCAAAAAACGGTGAAGCGTGTGCCGGTTGCCGACCACGTCTTTGCCTACGCCGAGAAGGTTGTCCGCATGACGCGCGCCTCGAAAGACCCGAAGGCGACGGACGACTGGGCCCGCAAATACCTCGGATGGGGTGCGGGTCCGCGTGCCAGTATTTCGCTGATTGCCGCCGCCAAGGCCTACGCGCTGCTGCGTGGTAATTTCTACGTGAGCGTGGACGATGTTGCTGCCGTGGCGTTACCCGTCATGCGTCACCGTATCTCGCCGAACTTCTCGGCGCAGAGCGAAGGCATCACGTCGGAATCGTTGATCGAGCACATCCTCAAGACCGTGCCCAAGGCGTAAGCCTGCGGTTGATTTACTTTCTATCGCAAAGCTTGCTGCATGGCTTTTAAGAAAAAGCTTAAAGACCGCATGACCTCCATCAAGGTCCCCGGCACCGGCCCGAAGAAAAAGGCCGATACCGCCGAGGGGAAATTGCTGGAGCCGCAAACGCTGACCAAGGCCGAGGCCCTGGGCATGCACGCGCGCAAGGTGGTGGAAGGGGCGATGGCCGGCCGCTACAAGTCGCCCTTTACCGGATTTGCGATCGAGTTCCACCAGCACCGCGAATACGTGGCAGGCGACGACATGCGCCACATGGACTGGAAGGTCTATGGCCGCACCGAGCGCCACCTGATCAAGCAATACGAGCAGGAAACGAACTTCGACGGCTGCGTGCTGCTTGATGGCTCGCAGTCCATGCAGTATGGCTCCGGCGACACCACCAAGCTCGATTACGGGCGCATTTTGGCGGCGGTCCTATGCTACCTGATCGTTAACGAGCGCAACAGCCTGCAGCTCGGCGTGTTCGACACCGAGACGCGCGCCTTCTACCCGAAGACGACCAATCCGCGCGCGATGAGCAACGTCTGCGAGCTGATCGCGAACTTCGAGCCCAGCGACCAATCCAAGATCGGCGAGGTGCTCCACAGCTATGCGAACCAGCTCAAGGCGGCGGGGATCACGATTATCATCAGCGACTTCTTTGACGACATCGAAGAGGTGCTCGACGGCCTGCGCCATTTGGCTTTCCGCAAGCACGAGGTGATCGTGTTCCATGTGCTCGACCCCTACGAAATCGATTTCCCCTTCGAGGGCACGGTCGAATTTGAGGGCCTGGAGGTGGAGGAAAAGCTTACCCTGCAGCCGCACGCCATCCGCAAGAGTTACCAGGAAGAGGTGCAAAAATTCCTCAAGCAAATCCGCATCGGCTGCGAGCAGTTCGATATCAACTATGAGCTTTGCAACACGGGCGAGCCCGTCGGTGAAGTCCTGAACCGCTACCTCGCCACCCGCCTCCGCGTAACCGGTCGCCACTAGACGATGAGCTTGCTTTGCAATACAGAGTTCGAACTTTCTATGGCAGCCAAGGCTAAGCGCCAGTCAGGCGCAGCGGCTTGTCAAGCCTGCCATGAGCATCGTCGAATGGAGACTGCGCCCTACCTTTTAAACTTTCGAACTTACAAACCTACGAACCTTCGAACCTTTTTCTCCCCCACGCCATGACATTTCTCAATGGCGCGTTGTTGTTCGGAGCATCGGCGATCGCCATCCCCATTCTGCTGGAACTACTCAACCGCACCCGCATCGAAAAGACGAAGTGGGCGGCCATGCAGTTCCTGAAAAAGAGCCACGAACAGCACCAGAAAAAGCTGCGCATCGAGGACCTCTTGCTGCTGCTCATTCGCTGCCTGATCATCCTCATGATCACGCTTGCGCTCGCGCGTCCGGTCTTGCCCGGTGACAACTTCCTGGGCCTCTCCAGCACGAATGCCATTCTGGTCATCGACAACTCCTACAGCATGGACACCAGCAACGGCGTGGACACCCGCCGCGACCGTGCGCGGGAAGCCGGTGAGGCGATTATCGACTCGCTGCCCACGGGGTCCAAAGCCGCTATTTTCCTCGCCTCGGATGATCTGGAGCCCGCGATCTCCGTGCCGACGCAGGACATGTCACTCGTCCGCAGCACGCTGCGCAATTACCCGGCCACCAGCCAGTCGACGAACCTCGCCAGCCCGCTAACCAGCGCCATTGATTTGCTGACTTCCGACCAGGGCGCGAAGGGTGAGCTCTATATTTTAACCGACGGCCAGAGTCTTGGTTTCCGCGACTTCACGCAGATCATCAACACGCTCGAAACGGCGGAGGCGCGCTTCCCGGCGTCGATGATATTCCTGGGGCAGGGGACCGAGCCGAATCTCGGCGTCAGCATGCTGCGACCGGACTCCGAACTCGTCTCGACGCGCCGCCCGGTTCGCTTCTACGTAGAGGTGACTAACTACGGCAACACCGAGGCGCGCAACACGAATGTTTACCTGTCGCTCAATGGCGGTGCGCCGATTAACGACGCCGTGATCGAGCTGATCGAGCCTGGTCAGTCCAAAGTCGTTTCCATGGATGCGCGGCTGGCGAAGGACGGCTATCATACGGTCACTGCATCTATTCCCGCTGACCGCCTCAAGGCCGACGACCAGCGCTCCATCGCCCTCCAGGCGCACGATACTATCGATGTGTTGCTCGTTGAAGGAACCGAAGCGCGCGACGAAAAGGATCGCTCGCTCTTCTTCCTCAAGAACGCGCTGCAACCGGTGCCGGATTCGCGCAAGAAGGATTTCTACATCCAAGTCGAAGAAGTAAGCGCCAAGAATTTCCGCGCCGCCAATCTCGCCCGCGCCGACATCGTGGTGCTGTCAGATGTGGCCAACTTATCCAGTGCGCTGGTGTCGAGCCTCGCGGATTTCCTGCGCAATGGTGGCGGGCTGTTGATCTTCCCCGGACCAAACACCGATGAAGGTTTTTACAACGATGTGCTCTTTGACGAGTATGCGATTTTGCCCGCCAGCGTTTATGAAAGCGAGGAGGTAGCCGGGCAGGTTTACAGCTTTGACGCCAGCCAGCCGGAGCACCCGATACCGGCGATTTTCACCGGTGGGCAGGGCTCGTTGAACACTGCTGTTTTTTATCAACGCGCGGAACTGGTCCCCTCTGCCTGGCCACCGGAAGAGGAGCGTCCACGCCTGCGCCCCGAAGCGTTGCGACTGGCCGGCAAGCCGGTAACAGTCGTCAGCTACAGCGACGGGCAGCCCGCGATCATGGAGCGCGCCTATGGCGATGGTCGTGTGGTGCTCTTTGGCAGCACCGCGGATACGCGCTGGAATGACTTTGCGCTGCGCGCAGTTTACCTGCCGTTTTTGCACCGCGCGATCGGTTACATGATTCAGAGTCAGGACGACCGGTTAAACATCCGCGCGGGCCAGCCGTTTATGCTCAACCTGAGCGATAGCTACGTCGACGCCACGGCGACCGTAACGAACATCGACGAGCGTGATGTGCCCTTTGAAGTCGTGGAAACGGTCGAGCTGATTGACGGCCAGGCCAGCCTGCGCATCTCCGACGTGCGCCTGGCAGGCGGCTACCAGGTCGTGTTAAACACGCAGCCCGAAACAGTGCTGAAGTTCGCCGTGCAATTCGATCCCACCGAGTCGCGTCCCGAGCTGATTTCCGACCAGCAAAAGGAGCTGCTCAGCGAGGCGGTGCAAGTCGTCACCTGGGAGCAGGGTGCCGACCTTCGCGGCCAGATGCAGGCCCAGCGGGCAGGCACTGAGTTGACCGGTATTTTCATCCTTCTCGCATTCCTTTTTCTCATCATCGAAACCATTCTCGCCCAGCGGTCCAGCCGCTCCCGTTAAGCCGTGGATATCGTCAACCAGATCATTGCCTTCCTCCTCGGGCTCTCACCGGAACAAGCCGGTGAGCTCGCCGGCGCAGAGTTGGTGCTGCGCAGTCCACTTGGTAATTGGACGATGATTTTCCTTTCCATCGCGCTCTTCGGCTTGGCGATCTGGAGCTACCGCCACACGCAGCGTAAGATGAGCAAATTCCGCCGCACGGTGCTGACGCTGTTGCGCATTGGTGCCATCGCGCTGATGCTGCTTTTGATTCAGCGACCGGTGCTGCAATTGACGGTCGAAGGAACGATTCGCCGCACGTTGTTGATTGGCATCGACACCAGTTCGTCGAGCAACATTGCCGACGTGCGCATCCGGCAGGAAGACCTCGTGCGCGCCGCCATTGCCAAGGGTGATTTAAATGCCGACCGCGGGCTGAATCAGGGCGTCACGGGCAATCCGGATAAATACTCCGCCGTGCCGCGTATGGACGTAATTCGCGAGGTGCTCAGCAATGAAGACATCGACCTGATCCCGCGCCTCGATGAAAAGTTCGACTTGGTATTCTTCACCTTCAATGAGCAGGTGTCGGAGATTTCTAATCCGCTCGAAACGAATGAGGCTGGCGCGAATACCTTGAGCGATCTGGTTGCGGAAAGTCCGCGCACGCAGATGGGCAGCGCGGTGCGCGAGATGCTCGACCGCAAGCGCGGGCAACCACTGGCAGGCATGCTGCTCATGACCGACGGCGCGAGCAACGGCGGCATGCCGCCGATGGCCGCCGCCGCATCGGCCTCGCAGGACAAGGCGCCGCTCTACTTTTACGGCGTCGGCATCACCGAGCCGCTGGATATCGTCGTGAACAATCTTTACGTGCCCGAGGTGGTCACAGTGGAAGACGAGGTCAACGCTACGATTCGCTTCCGGGGGCAGGGCTTGGCGGGCCAGCGCGCGAACTTGGCGCTCTTCGTGAACGGCAAGATTGTCGACGGCGAGGACGTGACATTTACCGGAAACGAGCAGACAACCACGCTTAATTGGCTGCCCACTGAGGTCGGCGAATATACGCTGGAGGCGCGTATCGACCCACGCAGCGATGAGACGAGTCAGGAGAACAATTCGCGCAAGCAACGTGTCCGCGTGATCGATTCCAAGATCAATGTGCTGCTGGCGGAGAACATGCCGCGCTGGGAGTTCCGCTACCTCGAAGCCGCGCTGGGCCGTGACCGCCGGATCGATCTGGATATCTTCTTAAACGGCGCTTCGCCCGCCATGGCGCAAGGCGAGGGCTCGCACTACATCACGGAGTTCCCGACCGACCGCGAAAAGCTCTTTGAATACGATATCATCATTCTGGGCGACCTGCCGCCGGCTGTCATGGGCGACAGTGCCATGCAGTCGATGCAGGACTGGGTGTCGCAGTTTGGCGGCGGCTTGATCCTGCTCGCCGGGCGCGAAAATAACCCATGGAATTACCTCGGCACGCCGCTTTCGGATCTGGTCCCGATTGAGTTTCAATCCGGTGCAAATTTGCAGTCTGTGGGCTCATATTTTGACCAGCCGATTAACCTGGAGCTGACGGCCGCCGGTTCACGTAACCCGATGCTGCAGTTCCTGCCGATGCCCGATGAAAACGCGGAATACTGGCAGCAGCTGCCGCCGATTTATTGGGTGTCGCCGGTGACGCAGGCCAAGCCAACCACGGAAGTGCTCGCCGTCGATCCATCCCTCCTGCGGGCAACGCGCTTTGGCAAAATGCCGGTGATCGCGCTGCAAGGCTTTGGCCTCGGGTCCTGTCTTTACCTGGGCACGGACAACTTCTGGCGCTGGCGCGCTCTGCGGGGCGGCAACCCGTATTGGGGCTTCTGGAGCCAGGTGGTGCAGCGCATGGCTATGAGTCGGCTGTTGACATCCTCCTCGCTCAGCCAACTGAACATGGAGCGCAACGACTACGTGGCGGGTGATCGGGTGAAGGTGTTTGGCCGTCTGTTTAAGCCAGGCTATCGCCCTTACAACGATGCACAGGTTTCGGCAACTTTGCGTTACCAAGCTTCGCCGGATTCAGCCGACGCGGGCATGCCCACCACATCGCAAATTTTCCTGCAACCGGCGGGAGAGCAGGCGGGCTTCTACGAGGCGTCATTCCTTGCAGCACGCCCGGGCACTTACACGCTGTCGCTTGATCACGACGAGACCGCTAAGGTCGAAGCACTGGTCTCCGACGCGCAATTCGAGCTCGGTGAAACCGCCATGAACGCGCCCCTGATGGAGCGCATGGCTGAGGCCTCGGGTGGTCGATTCTTCCGCGAGGAAGACTTGGCTGAACTGCCGGATATCCTCGACTCCGAGTCGGAGACGGTGAAGTCGCTGATCGATGTCGACGTATGGTCGTCGCCGCTTTTCTTCATGTTGTTAATCGGGATGATGGGCACCGAGTGGCTCATCCGCAAACTCACGGGGCTCAAGTAGGATGAAGGAAAAACTACAAGCTCTGTATCGCAAAGTAAGCGCCGAGGCCAAGCGACGCTGGGAAGCGCGCCCGAAGCTGACGCCCCCCGCGCCGACGCGTCCCGTGCATTTGGAGAACCGCGAGTTCGGCTTCATCGGTAAGATCGACGGCGTGCGCAAACGCTATCTGTTTGAGCGAGCGCTGTATGGACTGTCGCTGGTCGCGGCAGTATTCCTGGCGTTCTTTGCCCTGCGCTGCTTCATTGACTGGTGGCTGGTCATGCCGTGGTTCCTGCGGTTCCTGGCGCTGGTTGCGGAGATCCTGTTCATTGGCGGCGCGTTTTATAAGTTTGTCATCTGGCCGTTTAAACATCCGCCTTCGGACGAAGAGGCGGCGCTGTTGGTCGAGCGCGCGAACCCGGAATTAAAGTCGCGACTCATCTCCACTCTGCAGCTCAATCAGCCTGGTGCCTTGGGCGCGAATACCGCCGTTAGCATGGTGCGTGCGCTCAACGAGCAGACCGAGACCATGGCCCAGGAGACGAAGTTTGGACCGGCGGTGCCGTTGAAAGAAGCGGGCAAGATGTTCTTGCGCGGGCTCTTTATTACTGCGGCGGCGGTGACGGGTTTTGTGCTCGCCGGCGACACTGGTTTGGCCTTAATGCGCCGCGCCTTGCTCTCGTGGGAGCCCGTGCCGCGCAAAACGATGATTTACGGCATCACCGGCGATACTGTGATCGGCTTTGGCGACGACCTCGATATCCAAGTCCGCACCGAGGGTGTGATCCCGGAAGGTGGTACCATTGAAATTGACTACGAATCGGGCCGGAGCATGGAGTTCCCGATCATGGTTTCCGAGAGCGATCCGCGGATCTTCCACCGGATGCTGGAGTCCGTGCCGGAGTCTTTTGAGTATACTGTTTTTGCGGGCGACGGCCAAAGTGAAACTTACACCGTGCGCACCAAGGACAAGCCGGTGCTGCTCAAGGTTGAGGCCCGCTACACGCCACCACCTTACACGGGCAAACGCACCCGCACACTATCCTTGCAAGAGCTGGATGTGCTGCCCGGCGGTAAGCTGGAACTGATTGCAAATTCTAACCAGGAGCTGTCTGGCGGAGACATTCACCAGGCTGGTCTCGGCCAAAAGGTGCCGATGGAAGTTGTAGGCGCTAACGACAGCCAGGCTCGCGGCTCGGTGGACATTCCGCTTGAGGGCCTGACCGGTGTCAGCGTCCGCGTGTTTGACGAAGCAGGCGTTCCCTCGACTGCGACGCCGGCCTATCCGGTCCGAATTATTGAAGACCAAGCACCGACCATCGACATCGTTTTCCCGATCGAAATCCAGCAACTCGTCACGCCGGATGCCAACATGTTGCTTAGCTTCAAGGCCACGGATGACAACCGCCTCGGCAAGGTTGAGCTCCATTACTCAATCAATCGCGGCGACGAGCAGTCCTTCGAGTTGGACCTCGGCGCACAGCCCGGTGCTTCGGTGCACAACCGCTACGACTGGCCGTTGGGCGAACTGGATTTGTCCATCAACGACATCATCGAATATTGGGTCGTCGCGACTGATACCAACGACATTACCGGACCGGGCAGTAGCGCGAGCCGCCGGTTTGTGGCCCGCGTGGTCACCCCCGAGGAAAAGCAGGCGGAGCTCGTCAACCGCGTGCTGGACAAGTTTAACCAGATTTCCGGCGTGGCCAGCGGCCAGCGTGAGACGAGCCAGGAGCTGGGCAAAATCATTGAGCGGAAGGAATAGGCACCCCGGACCATTCTTGACCTTTTGCCCTAAGCATACATGTTATACACTATGAAAACTTTTCCCCGCCGTTGGTTACTCCTGATGCTTTGCCTTTTTGCGCCCATTTTTGGCTATGCTCAGGAGGCACCCGCGAGCGTTCCGGCCAAGCCAGTCCTGAGCGATAAAAAGATGGATCAGCAGCGTTTGCGTGAGCGGACGCAGCAAATCATTCAGCAGCTCGACGCGATCATTTTGGAATACGAGCGCAATGGGCTAGCCGGCGATCAGGTGGAGGACTTAAAGCGCACGCGTTTGCTTTTGTCCAACAGTAGTCTGGAAGAGATGGCCAAGATTTTGGCTAAGCTGGATGCCGCGATGGCGGCCGGTTCCGATGCCGAAGCGCGCGCGCACTTGATGGGTGCCTACAGCGGGCAGCTTTCCGTTCTGGTTACCTTGCGCGACCTCGTTAATGAGTATAACAAAAAGCGCGACGTCACCGCGGTGCCCGCGATTTTGCAGGAGTTGGTTCAGCGTCAAGCAGGTAACATGGATGCGGGGGTCAGCCTTGCGCAGGACATTCAACCGGGCAAGGCACTCAATGAGTATCAACGCGCCTCGCTCGACTCGCAATATGAGGAGCAGCGCGACTTGAGCGAGCAGTTTAATTATGTGGTCTCGACGATTGAAATCATCGCTTCCAGCAACGACCCCGAAAACGCGCCGCTCTACAAAGGCGCCCTGCAGTTGATCCAGCAAAAGCGAATCGTGGGCTTGCTCTCCAGTGCCCGCGAAGCGCTTGACCAGGAGCAGGTGTTCAGCGCGGTGTCGTTTGAGAAGGCCTCGCTCAATGCGATGAACGAGCTGATTTCTTACCTCACGCCCAAGCCGCCGCGATCGGAGCAGCTGAAGCAACTCGCCGCTCGGTTGGAGAAAGTCATCGAGGAGCAGACTCTCATCGTTAGTGACATTAAAAAGAAATTTGAGCGCGAGCATCCAATGCACAGTGTCGCCAGCTATCAGGGCGTAGTGCTGCAGGACGCCCTTGGCGTTTATGAGACCGCGCGCGATGAAGCCCCGGACGCCGCAGGCCCGATTTATCAGGGCATGGCTAAGATGCGTTCAGCTCGCCGTATTATGCCCTCCAAAGAAAAGGAAGAGCGTGAGGCTTCGGCTGAGCCTGCCCAGCAGGCCATTGTATTTTTAGAGCAAGCGCTAAGCTTGCTTCAGCAAGCTGCTGAGCAGGCCGCCGCACAGGAGCAGCAGAATCAGCCGAACCAACAGGAGCAGTTGCAGGACTTCGCCGCCAAGCTGCAAAAGCTGATTGAGTGGCAAACCGCGCTCAATATCCAGACGCGCCGTCGTGAGAAAACCAATAGCAATTTAAATAACCTCCGTGGTGAGCAGGACCGCATCAAGCACTCTACTGACTTTCTGCAAAAGGAGTCGCTCGACTCGAATCCCGGACCGGCGCAAATCCTTGCTCGGGCAGCTCGCAAGATGGAAGCCGCGAGCCAGAGCATGCAGTTCGATGGTCGTGGCGCGCTGGTGCTCAATGCGCAGGACGAAGCCCTGGAGTTGTTGTTGCTTGCGGCAAACCAAACGGCTAATGACCAGGCCGAGGCGCAAGCTGACATGGCTGAGGAGAACGCCAATGCCGCCAACGAAGAACAGCTGGCTCAAGCGAACGACGCACTTGATGCAGCCGAGGCCGCCACGAACGATGCATTAAATGACCTCGACCAAGGCAACGAAGAGGAAGCCTTGGCCAACATCGGCGATGCGCTCGATGCGCTGGATGCCGCCAATGATCCACAAGGTGCCGAGGCAGACGCCGGTGAGCAAGGTGACCAGGGGCAGGAAGCCCAGGCCGACGCCGGCGAACAAGGTCAAGAAGGTGAGCAGGGTGAAGAAGGACAAGAGCCTATGGCGGATGCCGCGGATCCTGGCCAGCAAGGTGATGAAGTGATGGCCGATGCCGGCGAAGAAGGCCAGAAGGGAGAAGAAGGCCAAGAGGGCGAAGAAGGTCAGGAGGCTATGGCTGAAGCGGGCGAAGAAGGTGCCGAAGGCGAGGAAGGCCAGATGCCTGGCGAGGAAATGCAAGCCGCCGCTGAGGGCGAAGGCGATGAAGGGGAAGAGGGCGAAGAAGACGGCGAAGGTGAAGCCGCCGGTGAGCTGCCCCCCGCTGCGCAAGCCGCTATTGCTGCTGCGCAAGAAGCCCTCGCCAATGCGGAGCAGAATTTGCAAGCAGGCAATACTCAGGCGGCACAGGCTCAGGCGCAAGAGGCTTTGGCGGCTTTGGCCGAAGCGAAGAATGCTTTGGCGGGGGCGGAGGCCGACGCCGAGGCGGGAGATTTAGTCGCCGCGATTGAAGCCCAGCAAGCCGGCGAAGGCGAGGAGGGCGAAGCTATGAGCGGTGAGGGCGGCGAGCCTATGGAGGGCGAAGGCGAGGGCGGCGAAATGGCAGCCAATGAAGAAGGCGAGGGTGAAGGCGAAGGTGAGTCAGAGGGCCCGGCTACTGAGAGCACCGCTGAATCCAACTCCGATGACCCGACTGACGACAACAAACTTTCCTCCACCGGGGACAAGACGGATTCCGGTAATGCAAACATTTTGGGCGAGGGTGAGTTCACGGGGCTGCCCGCGCGCGAGCGTGAGGCGATTCGCCAGTCGCTGGGTGAATCTTATCCCGATGAATACCGCTCGATGATCGAGCAATACCGCCGCAATCTGGCTACGGGGACGCGTTAACGATGAAGAAATTTCTTACAGCACTTTCCGGTTGTCTATTGATGGCGGTACCCGTCTTTGCGCAAGAGTTGCCCCCGGCTCCGGCCGAGGGCGACGCGCTCGAAATGCCCAGTATCGACCCGGCGACTGAGAAAGTGATCGAGGGTGCGCTGGCTTGGCTGGCTACGCAGCAGCAGCCCAACGGATCGTGGGGCAAAGGCTCGCCTGGTCGTGAGCAATATTATGGTGCGATGACGGCCTACACGCTGGTCGCCTACATGTGCGCGGGTAATCTACCCAATGAGGGGCCCTATGGCCGCACGGTCGACAAGGGCGTGGACTACTTGCTGAGCATCGTACTGCCCGATGGCCAGATCCGCACCAACAACCAACGGCACTACATGTATAGCCACGGCATCGTGACCCTCGTGCTGGCGGAAGTTTACGGGCAAACGCTTAACCCGGAAATCCGGCCCGCGCTTGAGCGGATGGTGCAGGTGATCCTGCGCTCACAGGATCACACTGGTGGCTGGCGCTACAAGCCGCGCCCGAGTGGTGCTGATATTTCGGTGACGGTGGTCCAGGCCGTGGCCATCCGTGCCGCGCGTAATGTGGGCATCGATGTGCCGCAGGATGTTTTTGAAAAAGCAGTGCAGTATATTCGCGATTGTAAGGCACCGAGCTCGGCTGGTTTTTCGTATCAGGCGGGGCAGGATCGCCCGGGGTTTGCGCGCACGGCGGCGGCGATTTACTCTCTGCAGGTGCTCGGCATTTATGATGACCCGTTGATCCCGCCGGCGTCGGATTACCTCTTTAATAATCAAGGTGGTGGCTGGGGCGCTTACGGAAATTACTATGCGGCACCGGCGCAGTATATGATCGGTGGTGACACCTGGGTGCGCTGGTACGAGAGCGTGCACAAACATTTTATGAGCAACGTAAACCGAAACGGCCCATACTGCTACTGGGGAACA
The DNA here is from genome assembly GCF_027257155.1 of Cerasicoccus sp. TK19100. Lineage (NCBI taxonomy): Bacteria > Pseudomonadati > Verrucomicrobiota > Opitutia > Puniceicoccales > Cerasicoccaceae > Cerasicoccus > Cerasicoccus fimbriatus. Next base: position 306,796 of record NZ_JAPWDU010000004.1, on the reverse strand, counting down.
CTTGGTGGCGGTGGTCGCGCCGATAGCGGACCGGTTTACATGACGGCGGTTTACACAACCGTGCTTGCCATGCCCTACAATTACCTGCCTCTATATCAGCGATGATCATGAAACGGGGCAGATGGAAACCGGCCTTGCTGGCGCTGGTCGGCATATGGATGTCCGGCGCGGCGGCATTTGCCGGTGAGGTCATTTTACTAACGGGAGACATCCTGCAAGGCGACGTCAGTTTGCAGCGCGGTCGCATCACGGTGTCCGGCGTGGGTATGGACCGCAGCGTGGGTGACTTCGAGCTGTGGCACGTAGACTTCCAGGGCGACGACTATGCGGGCAAGCCCGGGCCGCTCGATGCACGGCATCAGGAGAATTTTACGCAGGAGGGCGTGCTCCTGGTCAACGGCAGTTTCTTGGCTGGCACGGTCAAGGACTTCACCCCGGAGTCCGTCACGGTGAGCTACGGTGAGGGCACGGATAAAAAACTTCCGCTGGAAAATGTGGCGCGGGTTAACTTCTCTCTGGCCCCGGTGGTCAACGCGATTATTCCGCCGGGCGAGCAGGGGGTCATGACTAAGAGTGGCAGCTTTGTGGAGGGCGAATTCATCAAGATGGAGGACGACAGGATCTACACGGACTCGCTGATGTTTGGGCCGAAGAGCTTTCGCCAGCGTGACGTGCAGGGTATTATTTTAAAAGACTACGCGACGGTCTCCAGCGGCTACATCGTTACGGGCAAAGACGGCTTGCGCTTGCTCACGAACGACATCGATATCAAAGGAGACGCGATCGAAGTCGACGATCCATTCATCGGCAAGATGACGCTCAAGAGCGATTACCTGGCAAGCATTTCGGTGGGCAGCCGTCGCTTGCGTTCGGTGACGGACATGAAATACATTCGCCGTGCGCCGGTGGTGGACAGCGGCGACGATCTGGCGATCCGCTCCAACCCGACTACGGCCGCTCCGCTGGTGGTCGATCCGGTGGAGCGCATCGTGCGCATGCCCGCAGGTAACGCGATGGCCATCATGGCTGACGAGAGCTACCGGGGCTTCGTGTCGCGCATTGGTGTGCCGAAGGAATACCCGCCCGAGCAACAGGTGATCTTCCAAGTCCGCGCCGATCAGCGCGTGGCGTTCCGCAGTGAGCCGATGAATTCGGAAAGCCCGGTACAGGTCGTGTCGGTTCGCGATCCGATCCGGCGCTACCTGATCCTCGAAGTCTTACCGGTTAACGACGATACCAACGAAGCGCCCGGCCTGTGGATCGAGCCGATGCTGGTCCGGGAGTAATGATGCGCGTATTGGTCTTGGGTCTCGCTGTTTGCTTTGCATCGCAAAGTATCGCGCAGGAAACGCCGTCGCGACTGGAGTGGCAGCCCGCGATTAAACCGGAAATCGTGCAGCGTGCCGATGGCCTCTTGGAGATGGGTGGCATTCTTGTGGATCCGGCGGCGAAGACCGCGACATTTCCCGTGTTGCTCAACGACGGTAACGAAGGCGAGCTGATCGAATACATGCTCGTGCATGAAAACGGTAAGACGCACGAGAGTTTGCTGAAGACCGAAGTCCAGCCTTTCCACCTCCACACCGCCATGCTGCTGCTCGGCATCTCGAAGCAAAGCAACCGCCCGGTGGTCGCGCCGCCCAGTAACATCGATGATGCCTGGTTGGAGAACAGTCCCGCGCCGATTGGGGCCGAGGTTAATTTCACTATCGTATCTGGCGATCAGCGTATCCCGGTCGAAGACTGGATCTGGGACGAGGCCCGCGAGGCGACAATGCCGCCGGGCAACTGGCGCTACACGGGCTCTTACTTCGATGGTGCAGCGTTCATTGCACAGGTCGACGGCTCGTTCGCCTCAATCATTACCGACCCGGCGGCGCTGATCAACAGCGGTGATGCGCGACGGGTGGACGACCAGAATTGGCTGATAAACTTCAATGCTTCCACCTTGCCGAAGCCGGGCGAAGTGATATTGCTGGAGATAGCAATTCCTGCCGTGCCTGTTGACCTCGAGTCAGCAGAGGCTAAATTGCCTGCCAGCAAACCCACCGAATCCGATGATTAAACAACTTTCCCTATCCCTCCTCGTGCTGTCCACGGCGGCGATGGCATCCGCCGAAAACGTGTCGCTCAAGATCGAAACCAAGCTCGCGATTAAGCGGGCTCTGGAATATCTGGCAGGGCAGCAGAACGAAGCCGGTTTCTGGTCCACGCCCGACCACCCCGGCCTGAGCGGTTTAGTGGTCAAGGCGTATGCGACGAGCCCCATCGAGGGTGAGGCGGGCCGCGAAAGCCCGGTGGCGGAAAAGGGTGCTGAGTTCCTGCTGACCAAGGTGCAGCCCGATGGTGGCATTTATTCGAAGGGCGAGGGGTTGGCGAATTACAATACGTCGATCAGCCTGATGGCCCTACACGCAATGGGCGGACACGATGATGTGGTGCTGAAGGCGCGGAACTTTGTGACTACCGGCCAGATGCTCACCTACGTTCCCGGCACGCCGGAATACAAATACTTTGGCGGCATTGGCTATGGCTCGCATCCCGAGCATTCCGATGTGATGAACACAACTTTTGCGATACAAAGCTTAATCGAAACCCGCGAACTCGCCGAACGGTCCAACGATGCTGCCGACCTGGATTGGGAGGCGGCGGTGCAGTTTCTGGAGCGTTGCCAGAACTTGGACGAGCCGGAAGACTCGCCCAACCGTGGCGGCTTTATCTACACGCCGGGCAGCTCCAAGGCGGGTGAGATTACTTTGCCCAATGGCGAGACCGCGCTGCGCTCCTATGGCAGCGTGAGCTACTCCGGCCTGATGAGCTACACCTATGCTGACTTGTCGCAGGACGACCCGCGCGTGCTGGGAGTGTTGGAGTGGTTGCAGGAGCATTTTACGCTTACCGAAAATCCCGGCATGGATCAGCAGGGCTTATTTTATTATTACATGACGATGGGCATTGGCTTGGATGCCGCGGGCATCACCACACTGGACACCCAGACCCAGGGTCCCGTGAATTGGCGTGAAGCGCTGACCGTGCGATTGCTCGAAATTCAAAAGGAAGACGGCAGTTGGCAAAATGCCAATGGGCGCTGGATGGAACAGGACCCTAATTTGGTCACGGCCTATACGCTGCTCGCGCTCAACAAAATCTACCCGGACCTCTAACATGCCGGCACCAGACGACATCGTGGATCGAGGCTTCCTGGAGGCTCGGGGCAAGCTGCTCGAAGTGGCGGCGTTTCTCGATCGCGCCGAGCGTTATGGCCGCGCGGATGACTACCGGGTCGCCGCGCTTAAGCAGGCCATGCGTGAACTTTGTGATGCAAAGCAAGTTGGCCGTGCCGAAGCTTTCTTACGCGCGATGAGTGATCCCACCAGTGAACCGGCACCGCAGGCGGGCAAGCCAGCGGCTGGTGCTTGGGAGCCGAAAGGGTAAGCTGTCATGCGATACATCGAACCACATGCGCACATGGTGAGCCGTGTCACCGATGATTACGAGCGCCTCGTGTTGGCCGGTTGCCGCGCGGTGTGCGAGCCGGCGTTTTGGGCGGGCTTCGACCGCTCGTCTCCGCAGGGATTTTACGACTACTATTTGCAACTGACGGAGTATGAGCCGCGCCGCGCCGCGAAGTATCACCTGCCGCATTTTTGCTGGCTGTGCATCAACCCGAAGGAAGCGGAAGATGTCGGCTTTGCGCGCGAGGTAATGGCGCTGATTCCGGAGTTTTTACCGAAGGACAACGTGCTCGGCATTGGCGAGATCGGGCTCAATAAAAATACGCGCAGCGAACTGCGGATTCTCGAAGAGCATATCGACTTGGCAGCGCAGCATGATCAGTTGATCCTCGTGCACACGCCGCATTTGGAAGACAAATTGAAGGGCACGCGCCTGATTCTCTCAGCATTGCAAAGTGACTCGCGGATCAAGCCTGAGCGCGTGATCATTGATCACGTGGAGGAGCATACGGTGCGCGAGGTGTTGGACGCCGGATTTTGGGCCGGTATCACGCTTTACCCGGTGTCAAAGTGCACACCGGCGAGGGCGGCGGACATCCTGGAAATGCACGGCCGCGAGCGGCTGTGGGTGAACTCCGCATGCGACTGGGGCCCCAGTGATCCGCTGGCCGTGCCGAAGCTGGCGATGGAACTGCGCGCACGTGGCTTCAGTGAGGCGGAGCTGGATGACTTTCTGTTTAAGAACCCTTGCCGGTTCCTGAGCCAGTGCGATAAGTTCAACGTGACTGAGTAATGGACATCGGCGACGACAGGCACCTTGGCTATTGCACGAACATCCATGCAGCGGAGTCGTGGGACGAAACTTTTGCGCAGCTCAAGCAGCACGTGCCGGTCATCAAGAAAGCCGTTTCGCCGGATGATCGTTATGGCATTGGTTTGCGCTTGAGCGCGCGCGCGGCCAATGAGCTAAGCGGCACAGCGATGACTGCATTTCGTCACTGGTTGGACGAGGTCGATGCGTATGTCTTTACGATTAACGGATTCCCGTATGGCGACTTTCATGGTGCGCGGGTGAAGGAGAATGTCTATCGCCCGGACTGGTCGACCACCGAGCGCATGGACTACACCAACCGCCTTTTCGACATCCTTGCCGAGCTGCTGCCCGACGATGTGAGTGAGGGGAGTGTGAGCACTTTGCCGGGCTCGTTCAAAGAGTTCGATTTGCAAACGGAAGACCTGCGTGCGATGCGCCGCAACCTCACCAACTGCGCGCGTCACGTGGCCGACCTCGCGCACCGCGTTGGCAAGGATTTGCACCTTGGGTTGGAGCCGGAGCCGCTCGGGCTGTTTGAGACCTCGGCCGAAACAGTAGACTTCATGCTTGCGCTGTGGGATAGCCATGGCGACTGGATGCAGCCTTACGTGGGCGTTAATTACGACACCTGCCATCTGGCGGTTGAATACGAGCAGCCCGCCGACGCGTTGAATCGCCTGGCCGATGCCAACATCCGCCTGAGCAAAATTCACCTGAGCTCAGCGTTGAGAATCGACCCGCGCAAGGGGGCATGGGAGACCTTGCGCGCCTTTAACGAGGACACGTATCTACATCAGGTAATTATCAAATGCGGTGATGAGTTGCGCCGGCTGAAGGACCTCCCGGAAGCGCTGGAGATTGCCGAAAAGTCGGATGATATTGGCGAGGAGTGGCGCGTGCATTTTCACATCCCGCTGAGCGAAGAGCCAGCCGCACCGCTCAAGTCGACCCGCGATCATTTGGAGGGAACGCTGGCTTGGCTGGCCGCGCACCCGGGGCTGTGTCGCCATCTGGAAATGGAAACCTACACGTGGGACGTGCTGCCCAAGGCCCTGCACAAGAATAACGTCGATCAGCAGATCATCGCGGAATACCAGTGGACGCTCGCTGCGCTAAAGCGCGCGGGGCTGTAGGTTACGGGTAGTCCTGACGCGTCGGGCGGACCACGATGTCGCTCATGTGAACGTGGGGCGGCAGTGAGACGACATGCTGGATCGCGTCGGCGATGTCCTTGCCCACGAGCATGGGAGAAAACTTTTTCTCGAAGTTCTTGAGCATGTCATCGCTGTAGCCGGCTACTTCCTGAAAACCACTGATCACGATGCCTGGCGCTACGGTTGTCACGCGCACGCCCAGTGGGCCGACCTCGCGGCGGAGGCCCTCGGCCATCGAGTGTAGGGCAAACTTCGACCCGCCATAGACCGCGCTGAACGGTGAAACCTGTCGGCCGACCACGGAGCCGATCACCACGATGTCTGCCGCTTTTTTCGGGAAATGTTCCTTCTGTCGCTCGGCCATGAGCTGCGCCGCCTTCTGCATGATGCGAATCGCTCCGGTAACGTTGATGCGTATCATGTCCTCGAACTCGGACAGATCGGCATCCTTCACCGAACCGCCCAAACCGCGACCGGCGTTGACGATCACGGCGTCCGCGTCGCGGCCAAATTTCTCCTTGGCCAGCGCGAAGAGGCCGTCGATCAACTCTGGGTCAGCACCATCGCCCGCGAGCCCGACAAAGCTGGAGCCGAGCTCGTTCTCAAGCGCGGTCAGCTTGTCCGCCGTGCGGCCTGTGCCGACGACGCCGTAGCCAGCCTCGACAAATGCTTTTGCGGTTGCCTCGCCAATGCCGGAGGTTGCGCCGGTGACGATTGCGATGCGGAGATAATCAGTTGCCATGCCAATAAAATACCCGTGCGTCATTCCGTGGCAACTCACGAAGGAGATTTCGTAGCACAGGCGTCTCGCCTGTGAACATTCCGACTATTCGAAATCGTTTAGTAGCGCACAGGCGGGACGCCTACGCTACGGCTACACCAGCCCGAAGATCGCGTTGACGTAGTTATCGACGCTGAACGGCTGGAGGTCTTCCTTTTGCTCGCCGAGGCCCACGAAATAGATCGGCAGCTTGAGCTCGCGGTAGATGCCGACCAGCGCACCGCCGCGGCTGGTGCCGTCGAGCTTGGTGATGATCAGGCCCGTCAGACCGAAGGCTTCGTGAAACTTGCGTGCCTGCTCGATGGAGTTGGAGCCAATGGAGCCGTCGAGCACGAGCCAGCTGTGGTGCGGCGCTGTCTCGTCGTTCTTTTGGAGGACGCGGCGAATCTTCTTCAGCTCCTCCATCAGGTTGCCTTTGGTGTGGAGTCGGCCTGCGGTGTCGAGGATCAGCACTTCGCGGTCGCGGGACTTGGCGGCCTGCCATGCATCGAAAGCGACGGCGGCGGAGTCGGCCCCGTGATGGCTCGTAATGAGGTCCAGATTCAGGCGGTCAGCCCAGGATTTGATCTGCTCATTGGCGGCGGCGCGGAAG